>JAKSKK010000004.1 GCA_024401745.1 Bacteroidales bacterium | reverse complement strand
AGTAGCAGGTGAGTACGGTGCCGCTGTTGTCCTTGTACTCGTCGAAAACATAATTATCGCCGTTCAGTGTGCACTTTCCGTGACGCACGAACTTCAGATTGGAGGTCGGCAGGGGCGTATCGCCGTTGTTCGGCATTGCACGATAGGTCTTCTTGGCCTCGTCGAGCATGAAATTGGTGGTGCCGTCCGAGAGGGTGACCATGGTATTACCGGATATGTCCGTCCTGCTCATGCTGGCCTCGCCTCTGATAGCGATTTCAATGTTCATCTTCATCGAATAGCCCTCGGAAGTCTGGACTCCCGCGAGTTTCATGTAGCACTTATGCGCATTGAATGCGTCCGCAACAGGCTTTGAAATCATGTTGGGCTGCGCAGAAACTGCAAAGCATGCCGCCAGGCCGACGGCCAATGTCATTATTTTCGAAATCATAAATCTACGTGACAATACAATATACAAATATCCTTGTTTTTAATATCCGAAACACTACCCATTCGGGGGGAAAAGCAAAACGCTGATGTCAATAATCTTCAGTTGGAACGTTTTTTCTTCATATCTTTGTCATGATGAAAAAGGCGCTAATATTATTTCTGTCAGCATGTGCCTGCATTCAGGCAGCGGCATATACTGACCACCGCGGACATAACGTAGACTCCCTGGAGACCGCCATGGCAACATGGACAGCAAGTGACATCGCCAACGCAGGAGAGTCCGAACTCACGGACGTTGCAGAGAATCTGGAGGGGCTGATGTACGGTTTCAACCAGACCAACAGGGTCAAGAGCGAGTACTATGCAAGGATGCTGCTGAATATCTCGGAACGCTTCGGATGGCATCATTATGAGCAACTGGCAGCCAAAAACATAGGCCAGCATTTCTGGTACAAGGAACAGTACGACAGCGCAGCATTCTACTACAACGTCGCGATGAATGCGGCCAGTAAGATGCAGGGCGATGAATATGCCGACGACGCGCTTTCCCAGATGTACGGGACAATGGGAAACCTGTACAGCATGATGGACTCAACCTCCGTGGCCATGGAGTATTATGAGAAGGCCGGAGAAATCTTCAAGAAGCACTCCTGGAACGACAGCAGCGCGGCCCTTTATTACAATATGGGTGAGACAATGCGCTACGAAGGAGAACTCGGCCTGGCCGAGAAATACTATCAGGAAAGTCTGGACTACTCGATTCTGACAGGCGATTCTCTGGCTGTGGCAACCGCCTACAAGGGGCTCGGCAGCGTATACATGGAAATGCGGAAGACAGCGAAAGCCATGCGCTGCCTGAGCGAAGCCAACCTCTATTTCGCAGGCCACGAAGATGAGGAGCTCCAGTTCAGGATGGAAAGCCTGGACTATACGAGCCAGGTGCTCTCCCTTCAGAAAAGGCGGCTCTGGATAATGATTCTTTTGCTTGCCGCCATGGCCTTGATGGCGTGTGCCACCTTCGTTGCCCTGAGGCTGCTGAAAAGGACCTCAATCGAGAAAAAGGAACTTACGGCCATGATGGAGGACACCATAGAGACCATCAGCGAGGCTCCAGAGCACAATGAAATCAAGATGAAACCCCGGGAGAAGGAGATTCTGAACCTCATCGCAAAGGGCTACACGAATGCCCAGATAGCGTCATCCTTGTGCCTGAGCCCTGAGACGATCAAATGGTACAAGAAAAAACTGTTCGCAATGTTCGACGTTTCAAACTCCGCCGAACTCATCAAGACAGCTACGGACAAGAACCTACTGTAAATGAAAAGACATCTCATCACCCTCTCGATGCTGGTTCTTCTGGCGGCAGCCTGCAGCCCCGGCCCATATAGCAAGACTGAATTCAGCCTTCCTGACATCTCATGGCGGCCTACCCCGCTCTGGTTCTGGAACAACTGCGAGGTGACGCCGGAAGGTGTGGAGACGGGGCTGAAGGATATGATAGAGCGGGACTTCTATGGTGGCTGCTCGATCCTGGCATTCGGTGACGGTTTCAAGCCGGACTACCTTTCCGAGGAGTATTTCGAGGCATACGCCAAGGCGGTGGAAGTCGCCCGCAACTATGGCGCCAGGATGTCACTTTATGACGAGTATGGCTTCCCGAGCGGTGGCATGGGAGCGGCGAATGCCGATGGCGTGAACCGCTTTGCCGACAAGTATCCCCAGCATTGCATCAAACGTCTTGACAAGCATGAATACAAGGCCACGGCCGGCAGGAAGATGGTCCTCGACCTCAGTTCCGACGGATACAGGATGGCGACCGATGCCATTGACAGGAACACCGGTGAGATGATGGCGCTGGGCCCTTACGTCAGCAAGGACGGAATACTCGAGTGGCAGACCCCCGGCCATGGAGACTGGACCGTGATGAACTTCACCCTGGAGCCGTGCGCGGAACCGTTCGTGGATTATCTGTCACCGGAAGCCGTGAGCATATTCGTGGATGAAGTCCATGAGAAATATTACGAGCGTTTCTCAGATGCATTCGGGAGCACGATAGCATCGACCTTCTTCGACGAACCTACCATGTACCGCGCAGAAGGAAGGATGTGGACCGAAGAGTTCAACGACCGGTTCAGGGAAACATACAGCTGCGATCCGGAACCGTTCTACCCTGCCCTCTGGTATGATATAGGCGCAGCGACTTCCGCTGCAAGGAACATGATGTTCGGCACCCGCGCGAAGATGTATTCCGAAGGATTCATGAAGGTCGTGGCCGAATGGGCCGGCGCGCACGGAATCCTGTCAACAGGCCATCAGGACCAGGAAGAGGTCGTGAATCCCGTCAGCGTGTCAGGCGACCTCATGCTCTGCGGCAAATACATGACGATGCCGGGCATCGACAAGATAGGCGGTGACCGCCCGGCGGAGAACTTCTACAAGGTGGTATCGTCTTCGGCCCAGAACTGGGACAGGGATTATGTGATGTCGGAGACCTTCGGCGCAATGGGCAACCTGTCGATGGACGAGCTGTATTCCATTGCCATCGAACAGTACACCAAAGGCATCACGAACCTGATTCCCCACGCGGTATGGTATGACGACGGCAACGTGACTTTCCTCCCCGAACTGTCGTCCCGCAATCCGCTGTACCGCGACGACCTGCCTGACTTCAACCGGTTCCTGTCAAGACTCAACTATGTGCTCCAGCGCCCGGGAAGGCACGTGGCCGACATAGCCGTGCTCTACCCTATCCAGACTTTGCAGGCGGGGCATCACCTTGACGGGCCCGAAGGCTACTACATGGGTGGGGTCAAGGTCCCTGGAAGCGACTACAACCTCGTTTCGGCCATCCTGACCGACGAGCTGGGCAAGGACTTCACCTACATCCACCCGGAGGTCCTGGATGAGAAATGCGACGTATCTGCCGGCAGGCTCATCATGCGCAACGAGCGCAACCGGGAGGAATTCTCCACTCTGATACTGCCGGGTGTTAAGACCATATCCGTTTCCAACATGGAGCAGGTGGCCGAGGCCTGGAGGGCAGGCGTGCGCGTGATCTTCACCACACAGCTTCCCTGCGAAAGTGCCGGCATCGATGGCGACGGCAGCAGAATCAGCTCCCTCGTCAGCGAGATGATGAGCGCCGATGTCAATCCGGCCGTCTTCGTGCCGGATCCCTCTCCGGAGGCTCTTGCCGAGGCATTGTTTGGGATCGATGCGGACGTATGCTTCGGCGGCACACCCTTGAATTATATCCACAAGGTCGTGGACGGGCATGACGTATATCTCTTCGGCAACATCGACGGCACCACCCGGACCACTGCAATCAGCCTCCGCTCCGCAAAAGGCCGCTGGTACCTGATGGACCCTCACACAGGAAAAGCCACCCCTGCGGCGCTCACGCGCACCAGGGATGGCCGTCATAGTCTTTCAGTCACACTCGAGCCTTCTCGCTCGGTCTTCCTGATATCAAGATAACAGGCAAGCGCTAGTTCACTTTTTTCAGTGATGCCTTGACTGTAGGCAGGAATTCGGGCTTGTTCTCGCAGCGGAATGAGCCGGTCACAGGGTCATCCTGAGGCGGGCCGCTGATCTCAAGCTTGTTCCAGCCCTGCTGCAGAGGCAGTTCGCGGAACATGGTGTCGCCACCGCTGTCGTAAGCCACCTTGACGTCCTTTCCGTTTATCTTCAGCCTGCAGCCACCGCATCTGACATGGAGGGTGAGCTTGGGCATATCAGGCTCGATGAGGAGGTCGTCGAGATGCCTGGGGCTGTAAACATATAATTCCAGCGCTCCGTTCACCAGGGCTTCCCTAGCCTTTGTCGGGAAGTACAGTTCACCCTCGCGCAGGAAGAAGAAGCTGTCGGCCTCTATCTCGACCGGCCTGCAGCTGATGCCTGCATTGTGCAGAAGGGTGGCCAGGGTCGTGAAGCCTTTCTCCGAATCAGTGAAGTTCAGCAGCGTGTTCACATATACGCCGTCGTTCTCAACGAAGACGGGAAGAGCCTTGGTACATTCATTTTCACTGCGCAGGACTGACGCGGTCTTCGCGTCCTCGCCACGCCAGTTCCAGCTTCTCCATTCCGTGCGGCAGGCGTTCAGAAGCACCTTGCCGTTCTCGACGAATTCGCCCTTGAGAGTGTATCTGGACACATCTGAGCGCTGGAGCGCGCAGAAATAGAAATCAGAGTTGCCTAGGCCACGCGTCCAGGAAACCTGCTCGGGAAGATATGTAGCGCGGCTCAGCTCGTCCATCTCGAGCTTCCCGGGGATGAGCTCGCTGTAGCACTCGAGCGTCTCGGGGGTCAGGCCCCAGAGCAGTATCTCCGCTCCCGCAGCCTTGTCGGCGGCAATCTTCTTCACCACACCAGACGCAACCGCCTTTGAAGCGTCAACGAAATAGAGGGCCTCGGCCGGAACGGTGACCTTGCCGGCGAAGATGACTCCCTGCACATCGAGAGCATTCTTCAGAGTGCCGGATTCACCGACGAACACGACCTCCTTGTAGGGCTTTGCCGGCTCTGCGGGGAGAGGGTCGTACGCTGACTTGTCGATTTCAGCCCAGGGGCTCCATGCAGGGGCACCGGGAGCATTGACTGCCCTCATCGCATCGTACATCGGCCAGGGGTCGTAAAGGGGAAGAGCGGGGTCGTAGCCGGGATTGAAGGTCGTGCAGTAGGGTCCGAGCCTTTCAGGCTGAACGCCGGGCAGGCCTTCCACATATTCACCGAAGAACACACCGTCTTCCATCGTCGGGGCCTTCGTCAGGTCCTTGTGGCCGAGCGGAAGGGGCTTGAGCGAGTACCACGCCATGTTGAATACGGTGGAGTATGAAGCGCCGTGCGCCCTCATGGATGAGATCAATCTGTAGGACTCGATCGCAATGGCCTCCATACGGCCCTGCTGGCTCTCGTAGGCTCTTTCGCCATTGTACTGCGATGCCTGCTCCGGAGTACCGTAATAAGCCATTCCGTGCTCTCCGATGCCCCAGGGCTTGCCTATGGCTATCCACCTTCTCATCGATTCGTCATCGCCGTAATGGCCGACGGTGACAGGCAGTATACCATTGCCGTCATCCTCGCCGTCCGATGAAATCCAGGGGCGGGTTGAGTCGTTTTCGCGGACTATGTCCCTCCAGTCTGCCCATGCCTGTTCCTGAAGAGGAATGAGGTCGGGGCGCCTGTCGACGTCAAGGATCACAGGCTTGTTCTCGTTGCTGATGCTCCATCCGAAAATGGAAGCGTGGTTGCGGTCGCGGAGTACCAGCCTGCGCAGGTGCTCCTTCGAATTCTCCCAGAACTTGGGCGAGTCGAACTTCGGGCCGGCGTCGCTGCCCCAGTTGGCCGTCTCGTCAAGGACGCAGATGCCCATCTCGTCCGCCACATCCAGGTAGAAACGAGGATAGACCTGAGCGTGCGGACGCACCGCATTGCCGTTCATGCCCTTGATTGCCGTGAACCATGCCCAGGCGTAACGCCTTGTCATCTGGGGAATTCCCATGAAATGCCAGGAGTCTCCGTGAAGCTCGTATGGCTTTCCGTTGAGGCACTGCCTGGTGCCGTCGAGGGTCCATTCCCTCCATCCGAAACGTTCGTACTTGAGGTCGACGGTCTCTTTCTTCGCCTTGAGGGAAAGAAGCAGCGAATAGAGGTTCGGGGTCTCGGGAGTCCAGAACCTGAGGGCATCCTTGCCTACGGGAATGCTGATGGTCACCTTCTCCTTTCCGCCAGCAGCGACGCTGACCTTGGTGGCAGGAACTTCAAGCGCCTCCTTTCCGAGGTCCCAGTTGGGCACGGGGGCTTCGTTCACGCCCTTTCCGGCCAGATTGATCCACTCCCTGACAACGCCCTGAAGCACCGCGTCAGCCTTCTTTGCGCCGGCATTGGCAACGGTGACGTCCATCTCGAGGACACCCTTCGACACAAGCGGCTTGACGTAGACGTCCTCGATGCTCACCTGAGGCACAGCCTCGAGGAACACGTCCTGCCATATACCGTTGATGCTCATTCCCCACATCGAACCGGCAGGAACGATTCTGCGGCCGACGGTGGAATTGTCCTCGAAGAGGCCCTGGCTCCTGACGCCGACGAGAATCTCAGCCGTCTGACCGGGCTTCACCACATCAGTGACATCGGCTTCGAACGGGAGGAAGAGGTCGAAGTTCTCACATACCTTCGTGCCGTTGACATAGACCTCGGCGTTGCCGGCAACGGCCTCGAAATGCAGCTTGATGACCTTGTCCTGCCAGTCTGAAGGGATGGTCACGCTCTTCTTCATCCACGCCATCCGCACGTTGACCCAATCCTGGGGGTATGAAGGATAATCCCTGTGGTCGGGGCCCTCAAGGTTGCGGTACACGAAGTTGTTCACGTTCCAGGGTGAAGGGATCTTGATCTTCACATCGCTCCAGCCGTCGGATGTGGGCTCGGTAAGTTCGGGAGCCACGCCCGTGCCGTAGCGATATGACGCCGGAACTGCCACCGGCTGGAAATCCCAGTAGCCGTTGAGGCAGATTTCGTCACGCCACTGCTTTTCAGTGCGGTTCACAAGACCCTCGTGAGGGGCATAGCGGTACGGATAGACAAGTTTTTCGCCGAAGGCAAGATCCGGCAGCAGAAGCATCGCAGCAGCGATGCAGATAAGCACTCTCCTCATTTATTTATAATTACGTTATTCTTATCAGCTCGACCTTTTGTCTTTACAAAGATACAAAAGCGTCCAAAAATATAAAAATCGGGCGTTTTCTTGTATCTTTGCGGCATGGGAACATTCAAATGGATAGCAGGTATTCTCGGATGGGTCACCGGCGGGCCTATCGGAGCACTTTTAGGATATTTCATCGGCTCGACTCTCGAATCAGCATTTGACGGGAAGGTCACCTTCGAGACCAACACGGGCAGCTACCGCCGTCCCGGCACCTACAGCACCACCGAGCAGCGCAACAGCTTCATGGTCAGTCTGCTGGTACTCTCGTCAGCAGTCATCAGGGCCGACGGCAAGTACCTTCAGGAAGAGTACGACTATGTGCGCGCCTTCATTCGCGCGAACTTCGGCGCGCAGGCCGAGCCCGAGGCGATGCGCATCCTTCAGGAGCTGAACGGCAAGGAGATAAACATCTACAACGTGGGCTCCCAGATTGCCCAGAACATGAACTACTCCCAGCGACTGCAGCTGTTCCACTATCTGGCCGACCTCGCCAATGCCGACGGCAACGTCTGCAAGGCCGAGAGGGACGTGCTCACCGCAATCGCATCGGCGCTCAGGATCACTTCTTCCGATGCCGAGTCGATACTTGCAATGTTCTCGAAGTCGACGGAGTCAGCCTACACGGTGCTTGAGATCAGCCCCAGCGCCACCGACGAGGAGGTGAAGAAGGCCTACCGCAGCATGGCCATGAAGAACCACCCCGACAAGGTTGCGAACCTCGGACCGGAGGTGCAGAAGGCCGCGCAGGAGAAGTTCCAGAAGATTCAGGAAGCCTACGAGACCATCAAGAAGGAAAGAGGCATGAACTAGCCTCAACGGGCAGCCTTCACAATCGGACTGAACAGATAATCGACCTGCTTCCTCACATCGGAAGGATCGAGCGGGTTGCGTTCCTCGTTGGCGTTGAGCGTATTGTTGAAGTACACCGCCTTGTTCTCCTGTGCGTCGTAGATGACTGCGAACATCCTGGAGACATTCTTCACAGGAACACCGTAAGTCGTCACGCCACCGCCCAGGAGCACTGCCAGCGCGGTGGTCACCACCGTGGCTGCAACGTCCTTGGCCACTTCCCTGCGGAAGCCTTTCAGGTCGCGCACGAAGCCGGTGTTGAACACCAGCACGCCATAGCGCTCTCCGGCGGCTTCAAGCAGCTTGTCTATCTCCGGCGGAATGTTCATATACGGCACCTGCTTGGGCTGCACCATTTCCAGGGAAGCGACAGTATTCTCGAATGACTGTCCCAGGGCGAGATAGTCAACGGGGATGAACTTTTTCACGGGCAGGGACGATTCCATGAGAGCCTCCACCAGAATGTCCTGTGATATCGCTGACAGCGAATCGTCGGGATAGAACTGATTGTCCTCCGCCTGGAAGTCGACGTATGACAGCGGAGCCAACACGGCGACTCCGTCAAGGGATGCCGCCAGGTCCTTCGGGAGATACTTGGTGGGAGCGCAGGATGCAAGCATCAAGGCCGCGCAAAGGATGAAGAAGAACTTTCTCATAGGCTAAAGTGTCTGTCCGCCGATGAACTCCCTCATGATGGAAGTGGGAGGGATGGCCGCGATCTCAGCGGGCTTGAGGGCATTGATGTGAGTCAGGAACTCTATCAGCTGATGAGCCTTCTCGTATGCCGGGGACGCCTCGGTGATGCCGTAGAGCAGCGGCTCTGCGTAGTATTTGAGAAGCGGAATGTCGTAGAGCATTGAAGAGTTGAACACCACGTCGGCGTTCTCCTCGTAGGGGAAGATGTTCAGGGTCTCGCCCTTGCGCACGTTAGGCCACATGAGGATGTTGGCCTCAGGGCTGATGCCGCGGGTGCGATTGTCGCGCACGATGCGGCGGAGGAGCCTCTTGTCAGTGGTGCTTTTGTGCACCTTCTCGCCTCCGGGCAGAGCCGAGAGCGCTGAGATGTAGATGCGGAATATCCTTGACTGGTCGACGGCCGGGGTGAGGGCGGGGTTCAGGGCGTGGATGCCTTCCATGAAGAGCATGTCGCTGGGCTGCAGACGCATCCTGCGTGACTCCTCGAACACGGGCTCGCCCTTCTTGAAGTCGAACCTGGGGATGATCACCTCCTCCCCTGCCAGCAGAGCGTTCAGGTTGTCGTTCAGCAGCTGGATGTCCATTGCACCCAGCGCCTCGAAGTCGTACTTGCCGTCCTCGTCCTTGGGAGTGAGGTCGCGCGGCACGAAGTAGTTGTCGAGCTCTATCACCTTGGGGGTGAGGCCAAGCACACGGCACTGCTGGGCAATGCGAAGCGACGACGACGTCTTGCCGCTGCTCGAAGGGCCGGACATCATCACTATCCGGTGCTTCTTGCGGCCCCAGAATATCTGGTCGGCCGCAGCGGCGTACTTGCGCTCCTGACGTGCCTCGCACAGGTTTATCAGGTCTATGCCCTGCCCTGCCTCAAGAATGGCGTTCACATCGGCCAGAGACTTGATGTCGACTGCTTCGCACCAGTCCCTGTATTCCTGCCTTGCGGCTTCGATCTTTGTCATAATATCTCCTTCAGGTATTTTCCAGTGACGGATTCAGGATTGCCGGCTATCTCCTCGGGGGTGCCGGTGGCAATGACGTAGCCACCCTTGCCACCACCTTCCGGACCCATGTCCAGAAGATAGTCGACGCTCTTGAGAACGTCAAGGTTATGTTCGATTATGATAACTGTATTTCCTTGATCCACAAGCTTCTGCAGCACTGAAAGCAGGACTTTTATGTCCTCGGCGTGCAGGCCGGTTGTAGGTTCGTCAAGCATGTAGAGCGTGTTGCCCGTGGCCTTGCGGAACAGCTCGGCCGCCAGTTTCATGCGCTGGCTCTCGCCGCCCGAGAGGGTCACTGCCGACTGGCCGAGACGCACATATCCCAGGCCCACGTCAACCATAGCCTTCAGCTTGGCGGATATCTTCGGCTGGGCCTGGAAGAACTCGTAAGCCTCGGATATCGACATCTCCAGCACGTCGCTGATGTTCTTGCCACGGTAGCGCACCGCCAGGGTATCCTCCTTGTAGCGCCTGCCTCCGCATTGGTCACACACCACGTTCACGCTGGGCAGGAAGTTCATCTCTATGACCTTGATGCCGGCACCCTTGCACTCCTCGCAGCGGCCGCCGGGCACGTTGAACGAGAAGCGGCCCGACTTGAATCCGCGCACCTTGGCATCGGGCGTCTGCTCGAAAAGGTCGCGTATGTCGGAGAACACACCCGTGAAGGTGGCGGGATTGGAGCGGGGCGTGCGCCCTATAGGACTCTGGTCTATCTCTATCACCTTGTCGATGTTCTCCACGCCAAGCACCTCAGTGTATGGAAGCGGCTTCTCCTTCAGGTGGTAGAAGCGACCTTTGAGTATGGGCATCAGCGTCTCGTTGATGAGGCTGCTCTTGCCGCTGCCGCTCACGCCGCTGATGCCGATGAAGCATCCGAGAGGGAAATCCACGTCGACGCCCTTGAGGTTGTTGCCTGACGCGCCGCGGATCCCGAGGGTCTTCCCGTTGCCGGTCCGGCGCACGGCAGGAGTCTCGATGGTGCTGTCGAAGTCGCGGTGAGGGCCACAGTAGATGACCTCGCCGCCGTTCTCGCCGGCGCCGGGGCCCACGTCGACCACCCAGTCGGCCGACTGTATGGTCTCGGTGTCGTGCTCCACCACGATGACGGTGTTGCCCTCGTCACGCAGCTTCTTGAGCGATGCGATGAGCTTGCGGTTGTCCCGCTGGTGCAGGCCTATCGAAGGCTCGTCGAGTATGTATATGACGTTGACCAGCTTGGAGCCGATCTGGGTTGCAAGCCTGATGCGCTGGCTCTCACCGCCGGAAAGCGTCGCGGTCGGGCGGTCGAGCGTCAGGTAGTCCAGACCCACGTCGAGCAGGAACTCCACACGGTCGGCCAGTTCTTTCAGTATGTCGTGCGCGATTGCATTGCCGCGCTTGCTGAGCTTCGACGGCAGGTCCTTTATCCACCCGAACAGCTCGCTGATCTCCATCGAGCACACGTCGCTGATGGTCTTGCCGTCGATGCGGAAGCACTCGGTTTCCTTGCGAAGGCGGGTACCGCCGCACACGGGGCAGACGATCTTGTCTTCTATGTCCTCGACCACGCCGGGCCAGTTGACCATCTCGGCAGTGGGGCCCTCGCCTATGCGGAAGAACTCGTCGGAGCCGTACACCAGCAGCGACACGGCCTCGTCGGGCAGGTCCTCGATAGGCTCGTACAGCGAGAAGTCGTGCTTGCGGGCTATGCTGCGCACCACGTCGTACTTGCGGTTGTCCCTGACTTTGCCCAGAGGGACTATGCCGCCGGCGGCTATCGACAGCCTGGGGTCGGGTATGATGAGCTCGGGATTCACGTCCACTACGGTGCCGAGGCCCTTGCAATGCGGGCAGTAGCCTTCCGGAGAGTTGAACGAGAAGCTGTGCGGGGCGGGTTCGCGCAGAGAAAGGCCGCTCTCGGGGTCCACAAGATGCTTGCTGAAGAAGCGCACGTCGCCGTCAGGTACCAGCACTGCGAGCGAGCCCTTGCCTATTCCGAGGGCCCTCTCGACCGAGGCACGGATGCGGGCCTGGTCGCCCTCACCGGGCTTGAGCTTGTCCACAACAAGTTCGATGAAGTGGGCCTTGTAACGGTCGACGCTCTCAGTTTCAGCCAGCTCCTGTATCTCGCCGTCGATGCGTATCTGGGTGTAGCCCTTCTTGCGCATCTGCTCGAAGAGCTCGCGGTAGTGGCCCTTTCGGCCCATTACCAGAGGTGCGAGGAGAATGCACTTGCGGCCCTCGTACTCCTTCATTATCAGGTCGACTATCTGCGAGTCGGTGTAGCGCACCATCTCCTTGCCGGTAACGGGCGAATAGGCCGTGCTGGCGCGCGCGTACAGCAGACGCAGGAAGTCCGAGATCTCGGTTATGGTGCCCACGGTCGAGCGCGGGTTGTTGCCCGTGGTCTTCTGTTCTATGGCGATGATGGGGCTGAGGCCGTCAATGCTCTCGACCTGGGGCTTCTCGAGTATGCCCATGAAATGCTTGGCGTATGGCGAGAGCGTGTTCATATAACGGCGCTGGCCCTCGGCATAGATAGTGTCGAAAGCCAGGGATGACTTGCCGCTGCCGCTGATTCCTGTAATGACTATGAACTTGCGGCGCGGAATGTCCACGTCGATGCCCTTGAGGTTATGGGCACGTGCGCCACGTATCTCTATGTATTTGCCCTTGTCTGTCACAAGAGGCAAATTTACGAATAATATGATATTATTGCTATCTTTGCGGCATATTAAGAAATCAGATCCATGTGGCTTTGGATGTCAGTCTGCTCGGCCGTTCTGCTGGGTGTCTATGATGTAGTGAAGAAGCAGTCGCTGAAGCGCAACGGTGTGCTCTACGTGCTGCTCGGCGCAACGGCGCTCACTGCGCTGTTCCTCTCACCTTTCCTCGAGGCAGGAACGCCCAAGGACCACCTCGCCCTAGTTCTCAAGGGTGTGATGGTCACCACCTCGTGGGTAAGCGGCCTGCTCGGAATGAAATATCTGCCCCTGACCACCGTCAGCACCATCAAGGCATCTCGCCCCGTGTTCGTGGTGGCTTTCAGCATAATACTCTTCGGCGAGAGGCTGAACCTCTGGCAGTGGGCCGGCGTGGTGCTGGTCATTGCCGCGCTGTATCTGCTCAGCGTATCCAGCAGGAAGGAGGGCATACACTTCACCAGCAACAAGGGCGTTGCCTGCATGGCGGTATCCGTCCTCTCCGGCGCCGCCAGCGCGCTGTATGACAAGCACATACTCGGTTACATGGAGCCCCTGTTCGTGCAGAGCTGGGCGAACGTGTACATCACTGTCCTGCTTGCCTTATGCGTGCTCGTGAAGGCACTGAAGGATGGTCCCGAGAAGCGCGAGAGATTCAGCTGGGACTGGAGGCTGCTCGCAATCGCGGTGCTCATCACGGCATCCGACATGCTCTACTTCTTCTCGCTCAAGGACGAAGGCGCGATGCTCAGCATCATCTCGATGCTCCGCCGCTGCTCTGTGGTCATCACCTTCGTGCTCGGAGCCATTCTTTTCAAAGAAAAAAGAATCAAAGACAAGGCTGTCGACTTGCTAGTCCTCATGGCAGGACTTACCCTGCTCCTATTCGGCTCAAGTATTTAACATCTTGGCATAATTTTTAGTATTTTTGTCATTGATGAAACGCAATATGATGATATTGGCGCTGCTCGCTCTCTGTGTGGGCGCCGGCGCACAGTCCAAGGGCTTCACCCTTGGCAAATGGACTGAAATCCAGAACTCGATACTCAAGGAGCTCAACCGCTCGTACGTTGACTCCCTCCCCATAGACCGCATCGAAAGGGCCGGCGTGAACGCCATGCTCGGCAGCCTCGACCCCTACACCGTCTACATTCCCCAGGAGGAGAACGAAGACCTTGAGATGATGATCAGCAACACCTACGGCGGCATTGGCGCAGTAATCTACAAGCCCGACACCGACGGCAACGTCATCATCAACGAGCCCTACGAGGGCTCCCCTGCCGCCAAGAACGGCCTCCACTGCGGCGATGAGATCATGGCCATCGACGGCGTGACCGTGCATGGCCTCACCTCTGCCCAGGCCAGCGAGAAGATGCGCGGCGAAGCCGGCACCAAGGTCGTCTTCACCGTCAAGAAGCTCCGCACCCAGGAAGTAGTTGACATACCCATCACCAGAGAGAAGATTCACCTGCCTGACGTGCAGTACGCCGGAATGCTCGACAAGGAGAACGGATACATCCTTCTCAGCGGCTTCTCCGAGGGCGTGGCCAAGGAAATCCGCAGCGAAGTGATACGCCTCAAGAAGGAATGCGGCATGAAGAAGCTCTACCTCGACCTCCGCGGAAACGGCGGCGGCCTTCTCGGCGAGGCGGTGGACATCGTGTCCATCTTCGTTCCCAAGGGTACGCTCGTGGTGACCGCCAAGGGCAAGGACAAGACC
Source organism: Bacteroidales bacterium (assembly GCA_024401745.1). Taxonomy (GTDB): domain Bacteria; phylum Bacteroidota; class Bacteroidia; order Bacteroidales; family UBA932; genus Cryptobacteroides. The sequence continues at coordinate 68,364 of JAKSKK010000004.1, read as the reverse complement.
GCCAACTACGAATGCAGGACGAGCAAGGACCCTGTTGACACAAAGATTCCCCTCGTGGTGCTGATCGACTCAGGCTCCGCTTCAGCTTCCGAAATTGTGTCAGGATCGCTGCAGGACCTCGACCGCGCCACCATAATGGGCACGCGCTCGTATGGCAAGGGCCTCGTGCAGAGCATAAAGGACCTCCCCTACGGCGGGCAGCTAAAGGTCACTACCGCAAAATACTACACTCCTTCCGGCCGCTGCGTGCAGGCCATAGACTACAGCAACCGCAATGAGGACGGGTCAGTGGGCCACATTCCCGACTCGCTCACCCACGAGTTCAAGACTGCCGGCGGCAGGACCGTCAGGGACGGCGGCGGCATCACCCCCGACATCGAGATAAAGCCTCACGAGTACAGCCGCCTCACCTACTCGCTCGTAGCGTACGGCGTCATCGAGCAGTATGCGCTCGAGTATGTACGTGCCCACGAGAGCATCCCTGCAGTGGCCGACTTCAAGTTCACCGATGCCGAGTACGAACAGTTCATAGAGTTTGCCAAGGGCAAGGAATTCGACTACCGCAGCACCGCCCGCGCATACGTCGACCAGGCACGCGCCGAGCTGAAGCGCGACGGCCTCGAGGATTCGGTTTCGGCCGAGCTCGATGCCCTGAGCAAGAGCCTCGACATGGACAAGGAGACATTCCTGCGCCTGAAGAAGGACGAGATAATCCCCTTCATCGAGGAGGAGATCGTAGTGCGCTACTACTTCCAGAAGGCTGGAATCGAGATAGAGATCCGCTACGACGAACAGCTCAAGGAAGCTCTGAGCAAATGATAAGTTCAGCCCGCCTGCTCATTCTCCAGACCACCAAGGTCGGCGACAAGTCATTGGTACTGCACACTTTGAGCAGCCAGTGGGGCAGGCGCAGCTTCATCGTAAGCGCAGGCAAGGGCATGGCCATGTACCTGCCCATGAACATACTTGACGCCGAGGTCATCCAGAATGACAAGTCGGACCTCTGGCGCCTTCGCGGCATAAGCGCGGTACATCCCCTGAACGGCATACGCTCAAGCGTAGGAAAGAACAGCATCACGCTCTTCATGAGCGAGGTGCTGTATCGTATCATCAGGGACGGAGCCCTGGAGGACGGGCTTTTCGAGTGGTGCGAGAAGAGTATCCTGACTCTTGACGCACTTGAATCGGAATGGGCCAACTTCCACCTGAGATGGCTGCTGGAGCTCTGCGGAGTGCTCGGATTCAGCCCGAGCAGCGAGGACCTGGCTCCTTTCTCAGGAAGCCTCTACCCCAAGATAACGGCTCTGATGAGACTTGGATTCGGAGAATTCATGCTATTCCCGCTGAATGGCGAGGAACGCAACGCAATCGCGCAGATACTGCTCGACTACATAGGATTCCATTCCGACTGCAAGGTCGAGATTCGTTCCCTCAAGGTCCTGAGGGAACTCTTCTCCTAGATATCCAGGCAAAATCTACTTCTTGTAGCTGGCTGCAAGGCCACCGATACCGGTTTCCTTATATAGATTGGGCAGGTCATGCCCGGTCTGCTTCATCACGCTGACCACGTCATCGAAAGATACGATGTGGCGTCCGTCAGAGAGCATAGCATAGAAGTTTGCGTCCAAAGCTCGAGTGGCAGCGAATGCATTGCGTTCGATGCAGGGCACCTGCACGAGGCCGCACACAGGGTCGCAGGTCATGCCAAGATGATGCTCAAGACCCATCTCCGCAGCATACTCTATCTGTGCAGGCGTTCCGCCAAAGAGCTGACATACTGCAGCTGCAGCCATGGCACAGGCTACGCCCACCTCTCCCTGGCAGCCTACATCGGCGCCGGATATGGACGCATTCTGCTTTACGAGATTTCCGAAAAGGCCACCTGTTGCAAGGGCGCGAAGAATACGCATGTCACTGAAGTCGTGGCCATGCTTCATGTGGTACATCACCGCAGGCATCACTCCGCTGGAGCCGCAGGTGGGCGCAGTGACTATAGTTCCTCCGGCTGCGTTCTGTTCGCTCACAGCGAGGGCGTATGCATGCACCAGACCTCGCGACTGCAAGCTGGGCTTGTAGCCGTTTGCCTTCACGAAATACACTGTGGCCTTGCGCTGCAGGTGGATGGGGCCGGGTAGGACCCCCTCGTTCTGCAGGCCGTCCTCGACTGCCTGCTGCATCACTTTCCAGATGTCTGAGAGATAGTCCCAGATATCGGGGCCTTCACATTCCTCCACATATTCCCAGAAACTGCGGCCATTGTCCTGGCACCATTCCTGAATTTCCGTCATGGAGCTCAGCGAATACACTTCAGGGCCCTGGTTCAAGGCGTCAGCGGCGGCGTCGCCCTCGGAAAGGGCTCCGCCTCCGACGCTGTATACCGTCCATTCGTCCTGCAATGAGCCGTCGTCAGCCTTGACGGCAAACTTCATCGCATTGGGATGGAATTCAAGGAACTCCTTGCTCCAGACTATCTCGACGGGAGCGACTCTGCCCAAGGCGTCGTTTATGGCCACGTCGGTGAGATGCCCCTTTCCGGTGGCGGAGAGGCTTCCGTACAGGGTGACCACGAAGCCCTTGGCCTCAGGATGCCTTTCGGCATAGATTCCGGCGGCCTTGTACGGGCCCATGGTATGGCTGCTGGATGGTCCGCGGCCTATCTTGTAGAGTTCCTTGAGAGATTTCATCTTTACTGTCTGTCAATCTGAGCCAGAGCGTATGCGTAGGCTCCGAGAGAGATGGCTGTGCTGGTTCCGATGTGGGTGAAGGTCACGCCGGTCTTCATCTCGTTGAAGTAGCGGACCTCGCGGCCTGTTCCGAGCACCTTCACCATCTTGGAGTTGTCCTTCAGGAACTCATCCATGCCCTCCTTTGTGGTGAGGTCGAAGGTCTTCATCTGCAGGCAGGGGAACTGTGCGCCTGAGAATGCTCCGAGCTTGGAGTTCATCTCCTCCACGAGTGCAGGGAAGATGTACTTCCAGTTGTTGGCAATGCCGCCGCCGACAACCACGATGCCGTCGACGATGTCGATTGCATGGATGATGGCGTCAGCTGCCACGCGGCCGAGCTCTGCGAATGCGGTGCGGGCTGCGAGCATGTTGCCCTCGGCCTTGCCCTCAGCGATCTGGAAGATGTCCTTGGGGCTGACGTCCCTGTCGTCCTCGGGTGCGTTCTCATGGTATACGCGCTTCACGGCACGGATGCTCACGCTCTCCTCGGTGATGAGTTCAGGATACTTCACGTTCCTCATGAGCCATACGTCGCCGCCGCAGCCGTTGTCGCCGGTGAGGAGGTTGCCGTCGATGACAACGCCTCCACCGAATCCTGTGCCAAGGGTGAGGCCGAGAAGGTTCTTGTATCTCTTTGAGCTGCCTGCCTCGGCGAGCTTAGCGTTGATCTCGGGCAGGGCGCCGGCGAGAGCCTCGCCGTATGCGAAGAGGTTGCCGTCGTTATTGATGAATACGGGGATGTCGAAGGTATCGGCAAGGAAGGGACCCATTGCCACGCCGCCCCTGAAGCAAGGGAAGTTGGGAAGGTCGCCGATGATGCCGTGCTCGTAGTCTGCGGGGCCGGGGAAAGCGAAACTGATAGCCACGGGCTTCTCGTCTCCGAGAGCCTTCTCGACCATTCTGAAGCCCTCTACAAGAACCTGCAGACAGCGCTCTATATTGTCATTTACTGCATCCAGACGGATGGGCTCGACCACCTCGCGGCAGCCACGGATTGCAGAGAACACGAAATTGGTTCCACCTGCATCAAGGGTCATCACGACCCTGTCGTCATGTTCGTACATAGTGTTATGATTTAATTATTTGTGGTGCTTGTGATTGCTCCACAGGCCGTACACCTCGCTGACGTTGCCTGCGGTTATGAATGCGTCTATCTTGTTTTCCTTGATGTACTTCATCACGTCGGAGAATTCATCCTTGGTGAGAAGGCTCTGGATCTCCATCCTCTTGCTGCCGCTGTAGCCGCCGGTCACCTCATAGAGGGAGCAGCCGCGCTTGACCTCCTCGACGATGTACTTCCTGATCCTGTCGGTCTCGTCGGAAATGATGCAGACCCTCTTGCGCCGGCTGATGCTGGCCATGAAGTAGTCTACGATGATGCCGTTCAGCCAGGTGCCGATAAGTCCGATCACAACCATTCTGAACGGGTTGATCGCGAACGCGGTGCAGCAGATTACCACGCCTGCTATGGTCACTGAGACGCCGATGTCGAAGTGGAAGTACTTGTTGACTATCTTAGCCAGGATGTCAAGGCCGCCCGTGGATGCGTTGATGCTGAACATGATCGCCTGGGATGCACTGAGAATCAGCACGAAGGTCACAAGGTCGAACCACAGGTCCCCCATCACTGAAGTCTGGCCCTCGGCCAGAAGATTTGTATAGGGGCAGATCATCTCCCACACGTCCATGAGCGGGCCGAGGATGAGCGCGGTGTAGACGGTCTTTGCGCCGAACTCCTTGCCTATCAGCAGGAAGGCAAGCACAAGCAGGAACGCATTGATTATCAGCACCACATTTGAAACCTTGATGGCTATTCCGAGGTTCTGCAGGACGGTGCCTATGACGATGGACAGACCGGAGATGCTTCCCACTACGAGCTTGCTCGGCACAAGGAAGTAATACACGCCGGCTGCCGCCACGAACATTCCCAGGGTCATTATGAACAGTTCCTTCCAGAACTTCCAGGTCTTGAGGACACTCAGATATGACAGAATATTGTCCATTATTTATTCTTTAGATATTGGTCGATAGCTTTAGCGGCAGTGCGGCCGGCACCCATTGCAAGGATGACGGTGGCTGCTCCGGTGACGGCGTCGCCCCCGGCAAAGATGCCCTCGCGTGTGGTTGCGCCGTCCTCGGCTGCTACAAGGCAGCCGCGTCTTGTGGTTTCAAGTCCGTCGGTAGTCCTGGCTATCAGCGGGTTGGGACTGGTGCCAAGGGCCATTATCACGGTGTCGGCAGTTATCTCGAACTCGCTGCCGGGAATGACTACCGGGCTGCGGCGGCCGCTCTCGTCAGGCTCGCCGAGCTCCATGCGCACGCACTTGAGCGCACGTACCCAGCCCTTCTCGTCGCCAAGCACCTCCACAGGGTTGGTGAGCAGGTCGAAGACTATGCCCTCCTCCTTCGCGTGATGCACTTCCTCGCGGCGGGCAGGCAGTTCCACCTCGGTGCGGCGGTAGACTATGTGCACCTCGGCGCCAAGGCGCAGGGCGGTTCTGGCGGCATCCATGGCCACGTTTCCGCCACCAACTACGCAGACCTTGCGGCCGGCGTGAATAGGTGTCATGTAGTCGCTGCGGTAGGCCTTCATGAGGTTGTTCCTGGTAAGGAACTCGTTGGCCGAGAACACTCCGTTCAGGTTCTCGCCCGGTATGCCCATGAACTTGGGAAGTCCGGCGCCAGTGCCGATGAACACGGCTTTGAAGCCTTCCTCGTCCATAAGCTGGTCGATGGTGACCGTGCGGCCCACGATCACGTTGGTCTCTATCTTCACGCCCAGGGCCTTCACTGAATCGATGGCGGGCTTGAGCACCTTCTCCTTGGGCAGACGGAACTCCGGAATGCCGTATTCCAGGACGCCACCCGCCTTGTGCAAGGCCTCGAATATCGTCACGTCATAGCCCATCTTCGCCAAGTCACTCGCGCAGGCAAGGCCAGCGGGGCCAGATCCGATTATGGCGATTTTTGCGATTCCAGCAGAGCCAGAACCAGCGGGGACGTGCCGCCCTCGGCACGGAAGAGGGGGGACCATGCAGCGAAGCGGAATGGTGGGGTCAGAAGAAGTTGAGAGATTTTGCGATTCTGCAAAATCACGAAACTCTTCTGACTCCCCGCGGTTCTGGCTCCGCTGGGAAACAGCGAAATCGCCAACGAACCGCTCCAGTTTGCCAATGGCAACAGGTTCAGATTTGACGCCGAGGATACAGCTGCCCTCGCACTGCGTCTCCTGCGGGCACACACGGCCGCACACGGCAGGGAGAGACGAATCCTTCGCAACGATCTCTGCCGCGCCCTGCACATCGCCCTCAGCAAGCTTTGCAATGAAATCGGGAATCTGCAGATTCACGGGGCAGGCGGCGACACAGCGCGGATTCTTGCAATGCAGGCACCTTGATGCCTCAAGCAGAGCCTCTTCCTCGTTGTAGCCGTAGCAGACCTCTTCAAAATTGGTGGCGCGGACCTTCGGGTCCTGTTCGCGCACCGGCACTCTAGGTATTCTGTTTGCCATTACTTTCCCCTCCCTATACGGCACACATGGTGCTCATTTTCAGCTGCTTCTTCAGCCTTGTACTGCGTCTGGCGGCGCATGGCCTCGTCGAAGTCGACCTCATAGCCGTCGAACTCGGGGCCCTCGACGCACGCAAAACGCGTCTTTCCGCCAACGGTCACGCGGCATGCACCGCACATTCCCGTACCGTCCACCATGAGGGTGTTCAGACTGACGACGATGGGGATTCCCAGCTTCCTGCAGGTCAGAGTCGAGAACTTCATCATGATCATGGGGCCGATGGCGACTGCCTGGGTAAACTTCTCCCCTGCTGCCACCAGAGCCTCCAACTGCGCGGTACCGACGCCGTGGAAGCCGCAGCTGCCGTCGTCGGTGCAGATGTACAGATTATCGCACACTGCGCCAAGCTCCTCTGTGTAGATAAGGAGGTCCTTGGTGCGGGCGCCGATGATGACATCGACCTTCGCACCGTGCTCGTGGAGCCACTTGACCTGCGGATACACGGGCGCTGTGCCCAGTCCGCCGGCAATGAAGATGTAATGCTGAGCGGCAAGCTCCTCGGGGCTCTTCTTCAGGAACTCTGACGGGAGGCCGAGAGGGCCCACTACATCAGCGAAAGCCTCGCCGGCCTCAAAGGATATGATGTCTGCGCTGGAAGCGCCTATCTTCTGGGTCACTATGGTCACACTCCCCTCGGCGGCATCGTAGTCGCTGATGGTGAGAGGCACACGCTCGCCCTTCTCGTCAGCCCTCACGATGAGGAACTGGCCGGGCTTTGCCGATGACGCAAGGCGAGGCGCCTTGACCCTCATGCGGCAGATGTTCGGCGTGAGCATCTCTTTCGAAAGAATGGTATACATCTGAAAGTCAGTTTATCTTTCAAAGATACAAAAAAAGGGGCTGAATTCACTTCCCTTTCGCGAATTCCTTCAGTCTGTCAATCATAGGCTGGAAATCGGCCTTGTTGAACTTCAGACGCAGATCCTACCGGAAGGCATCGCAGTACCCGACCAGAATTCTATGAAAATGTTTATATTTGTCACTGACCATCTGGGCAGCACCAGGGCCGTGGTGGACCTCGAGGAGGGCGAAGTGTGCGAGGAGAATGACTACCACACCTTTGGCAACAGGATCCCCGTCGGCGGACAGCTCATTGAAAACAGGTGGCGCTTCTCCGGCAAGGAGGAGCAGGCTGCCATAGCTGAAATCCCGCACATAGACTAAGGTGCGAGGCTCTATGATGCAGGTATCGGACGATGCCGCTGCTGCATCTCACTTAACGGATGCATGGATCGACATTCACGATCAATAATATGGCGCATGGTGGGAATCTGAGGCTCATGGCAAAGCATCATACCAATACAATAAAGCATGGGAAGATTTTTTCAAGGGTTTTGAAGATATCGACAAGAGCCCAAGCATAGAGCAGATTTTAACAAAACAAAAGAATTAGCCAAGAGATTTGGATTTGAAATTAATTTTTAAACAATATTTAAAACAGTGTTTCACTCCTTTAGTAACAAAAGGTCATTATCAATGTTGTTTGCCACAGCAAATGACTATCCTTGTTCAAAATTATATTATCTTGCCAGAGGCTATACAGAACTGGCCCCAACTCAAGTGCTTTATACCAAGGATAAGTCTGGGGGAGACAAGGTGACAGATATTCTTAATACAACTCCTCTTTGCCCAATAGTGGTTCGTACATGGGTCAGAGACCTTATGTTAGAGCATGGAATAACTGGATGGCGTGAGTTTCCGGTACGTGTTGTTGATTTCGATGGCAATGAGATAGCTGATTATTGTGGCATTGGCGTTACTGGAAGATGTGGAGGGCTTGATGCTTCAAAATTATGGACTTGTAAACGGGCTGATGGTTTCATAATGTACCATGGGGTAGATATTGACACATCAACTTGGGATGGTTCGGACATTTTTATGCTGCCAAGCAGACTTTATACATTTACAACGTCTAAAGTCAAAACATTATTCAATAAATACAAAGTATCAAATGCTCGTTTTGATGATCTTGATGATTGGTACTTTTATCATCTCGATAAAGTTACAGAATTACTTACCGGAAATATGACGGAAATTCTCCCAGATGGGCAGACAAATCAATTTGTTATAAAATAATGAAAAGACATTTCAAAGTTCATCCTATGACTTGATTAGTCCATTGGATTCTTCGCGCTTCCGCATGAAATGTTTTCATGTTTTGAGGATGGCCAAAATGGTCTTCCTCTTTTTTTGAATAATAAAATGTTCAACACTTCCACCAGTTCCCACTTCACCTTTTCCGATACTGGTACTGTTTCAAAAAGTGTGTCTAACTCATTTCGGGAAGGCTTCCCTCGACTTTTGCTTACGGTAGACTAGCAGAGCCGGCATTTGCAGTCTACTCGATGCGAAAATAGGAATCATCATTAGCATTCATGATCTCCGACATCCACGGCCTGCAGCAGGGCGTGATGGAGGCAGGGTCAAAAGAAGTCGGAGACTTTGCAATCTGGCAAAATCTCCGACTCTTTTGACTCCGGAGGAAGCGAGCAGTCTCGACGTGAAACTATCGCCTCCTTTATTGTCTGTTCGTTCAGATTAGAATCTGTAACGGAATGAAAGTGCTGCGCTGCTCCAGTTTGAGTAACCGATGAAGTTCCACATGGGACGGTAGTCAAGCGAAATGTTGAAAGGAATTCCGCTGAACTCATACTCAAGACCGAGGTTTCCACCGATGCCGATACCAGCCTTGCTCTCTGCCTCCTTGAAGGTGTATGCGCTGAACTGTGCGCCAGGTCCTACGAAGAAGTTGAAACCTGAACCAACGGGGAAGAGGAAGTCATAGATACCTGAAATGGTGAAACCTGAGTGCTCACCAAGTGCCATACCGAGGTCAAACTCTGCGAAGTTTGCACCGAGGCTCTGCTGATATGAAAGTTCAGCACCGTAGGTAAGACGTGCACCGATAGCCCTGGGCTGTGCAACTGCAACTGCTGCGAATGCTACGAGAGCGACAGCGATAGCGATGATCTTTTTCATGATAATAAAGTTGTTAAACTGTAATTTCTGTTGTTGTGAATGACAAAATTACTAAACTATTCCTGAAAAACCAAGGAATGCCATGGCCATGATGCTGACGGTGATCAGCGCGATGGGAAGGCCTCTGAAGGCCTTGGGGACATCATTCATGGCGAGGTGCTCGCGAAGGCCGGCGAACAGGCACATTGCGAGACCGTAGCCGAGAGCTGTCGCGAAGGCATATACCGTAGCCTCACCGAGGTTCATCATGTGTGCGGGGCCGCCGAAGGCCATCTCCTTGGTGACCACGGTAAGTGCAACGCCAAGAACGGCACAGTTGGTGGTGATGAGGGGCAGGAATATTCCGAGAGCCTGATAGAGGCCCGGGCTGATCTTCTTGAGCACAATCTCGACCATCTGCACGAGCGCAGCGATCACGAGGATGAAGCTGATCGTCTGCAGGAACTCAAGGTGCAGGGGCACAAGGAGATAGTTGTTGAGCAGGTATGTGACTACCGTTGCAAGGGTGATGACGAAGCAGACTGCTCCGGACATGCCGGTGGCGGTGCTGAGCTTGCTCGATACGCCGAGGAACGGGCAGATTCCGAGGAACTGGGCCAGCAGGATATTGTTGACGAATATCGCTGAGATTATGATGAGTAAATATTCCATGACTTCCTACTTTTTAGCCAGATACTTGTTGAACAGGACCATGAGGTAGCCGAGCACCATGAAGGCGCCGGGTGCCATGACGAACGCGAGGATGCCGTCGCCGGGGATGAACTTCCAGCCGAAGACTGAGCCGCTGCCGAGAATCTCGCGGACAATGCCGATGACTGTGAGCGACATTGTGAATCCGAGACCGACGCCTATGCCGTCGAGAGCGGAGTCGCCGACTGAGTTCTTGTTTGCAAAGGCCTCTGCACGGCCGAGCACGATGCAGTTCACGACGATGAGCGGGATGAACAGACCCAGGGTCTCATATACGTCGGGAACGAATGCCTGCATGCAGAGCTGGAGCACTGTCACGAAGGTGGCGATGATCACGATGTACACAGGGATGCGGACCTTGTCGGGAACCACGGGGGCCACGAGCGAGATCACGATGTTGGAGAGGATGAGGACGAACATTGTAGCAAGTCCCATCTCAAGGCCGTTCATGGCCGAGGTTGTGGTAGCCAGTGTAGGGCACATGCCCAGAACCAGCACGAATGTAGGGTTGTCCTTGACAAAACCCTTGGTGATGAGACCGAGTTTACTCATTGTCCTGTCCTCCTTCTTCGTTAGTACCGGCGATTGCCTTGTAGGCCTCAACGGCGTTGGCAATTGCAAGTGTGTATGCTCGTGAGGTTATGGTTGAAGCGGTGATGGCGTCGACGTCACCACCGTCCTTGCTGACCTGAAGCTTCTTCTGCTCGGGATTCCAGCCCTTGAACTGCGCTGAGAAGTCCTCAGACACGCATTTTGCGCCAAGGCCGGGAGTCTCGGAATGAGAGAGCACCACTGTGTTGAAGACCTCGGGAGTCTCGCCTGTGATGCCCACCATCAGGCTGAGGGGGCCGCCGAAGCCGTTCACTGTAGAAAGGACTGCGACGCCGCTTTCAGTCTTGTAGTAAGGATACTCGACATCGCCGACCTTCACTGAGAGAAGCTCGGGATTGCCGCTGAATGCAGGCAGGACCCTTGCTATGGAAGCATTGGTCTTTGCCTGGGAAGCCTCTGCGATGGGATCCAGGGTGACTGCGTAGGTCACTGCGAGGATGGCTGAGCAGAAAAGGCAGACTGCCGTAAGGCAGAGAAGCATGTTCTTGAGTGTAGATTTTGCTGCCATGACTATGCCCTCCCGTATCCGTATTTACGCTGGTGGAACCACTTGTTGAGAAGAGGAACGCAGCAGTTCATGATAAGTATTGCGAAGCTCATTCCTTCAGGATATGAGCCGAAGTAGCGAATCATCATCACGATGAAGCCTATGCCCACACCGAAGATGATGCCGCCCACTGTAGTCATAGGTGAGGTCACATAGTCGGTTGCCATGAAGCAGGCGCCGAGGATGAGACCGCCGGTGAGCAGGTTGAAGGCCGCATCGGTATAGAGCTCAGGTGCGCAGAGGTTGAATATGGTGGCGATGATGGCCACTGTAGCGAAGATGCTGAGAGTGATCCAGGGCTTGATGACCTTGCGGACAAGGAGGAATACCCAGCCGGCAAGGAGAGCGAGGGCTGAGATCTCACCTGCGGAACCGCCGATGTTCAGGAAGAGGGTCTTGAGGTAGTCGACGTTTGCGACTGCTGCAAGGCCACCCTCGTTGAACATGCCGAGGAGAGTAGAGCCTGAGACTGCATCGACGTTCTGGATGAATCCTGCGGGAACCGTCCAGTCAGTCATCTGTGCGGGGAAGGAGATGAGAAGGAACACACGGCCTACGATGGCGGGGTTGAACACGTTCTGTCCAAGGCCGCCGAAGCTCATCTTGGCCACGCCGATTGCAACGAGGGCGCCGATCATCACGATCCACCATGAGATCGTGCTGGGCAGGTTCATCGCGAGCAGCAGACCGGTCACGACTGCAGCCGACAGGCAGAAATGGCCTTCCCTCTTCATGAGGAACTTGGCTATTGCCCACTCGAAGAGAACGCAGGATACCACGCTCACGCCGAGTATGAGAAGCTCTGACCATCCGTAGTAGAGGACGGACACTATGATCGCAGGCATCAGCGCGATGCACACGTCAAGCATGAGCTTTGACGTGGATACGTTCGCGTGGATGTGCGGATTGGGAGATACCAGGTATTTTTCCATAATCGTTTACTTTTTAGCTTCTGCAGCAGCCTTGGCAGCCTCAGCGGCGGCCTTTGCGGCAGCGGCACGTGCCTTGATTGCTCCGAGTGCCATGCCCTTGGCCTGGCGTATACGGTCGAGAAGAGGAATGTTTGCGGGGCAGCTGTAAAGGCAGCATCCGCACTCGATGCAGTCCTGTGCGCTGGCCTTCTCAAGTTCTGCCACGTCACCTGCCTTGTACAGACGGTGGAGCAGGAAGGGTTCGAGTCCCATGGGACATGCGTCGGCACATCTGCCGCAGCGGATGCAGCTGCTCTCTGCCTTGCGCCTGGTGGCTCCCTCGCTGAGGAAGAGCACTGAAGATGAGCCCTTTACAGTAGCTGCGTCGAGGTTTGCGATGGCCCTTCCCATCATGGGACCGCCACTGATCATCTTTGCGGCCTGCTCGGGAATTCCACCTGCATAGTCCACGATGAAGCTCAGGGGGACACCTATGCGGAAGAGATAGTTGTGCTGACGGTTGTCGGGCATGCAGTCACCGGTGATGGTGAGAGTATTGGTGATCAGAGGCTTGTTCTTCTGTACGGCCTCGTACACTGCAAGAGCGGTGGCCACGTTCTGAACTACGGCACCTACGCTGATAGGCAGGGCACCGGACTTGACCTGACGCTTCATGACAGCGTCGATGAGCTGCTTCTCACCGCCCTGGGGATAGCGCTTCTTGAGCACCTGGACCTTGATATCCTTGTAACCGAGCTCGGATACAGCCTTGCTCATTGCCTCGATAGCCTCGGGCTTGTTCTCCTCAATGCCGATGACGCACCTGCAGCCGCCCAGCACCTTCTGCATGATGGCTGCGCCGACCACGATCTCCTTGGTGCGCTCCAGCATGATGCGGTAGTCGCTGGTAAGGTAGGGCTCGCACTCAGCACCGTTGAGGATCAGGCACTCGGCCTTGCTGCCGGGAGCGGGATTCAGCTTCACGTGAGTGGGGAACGTCGCGCCGCCGAGACCGACCACGCCGCAGGCCTTGATCTTGTCGAGGGTAGCGGCCTTGTCTTCAGGAATCTCGGTGACGAGAGTGTCGGAAAGGTCGATGCCGTCGGCCCAGATTTCCTCCTCGCTGACTGTTATCTCGATGTGCATCACATTGTTGCCGGCCAGGTCCTTGCGGGGAGCGATGGACTTGACGGTACCCGTCGCGGGAGAATGCACGAAGGCGGAGATGAATCCGCCGGGCTCGGCTATGACCTGGCCTGTCTTGATGAAGTCACCCACTGCCACGATGGGCTTGGCGGGAGCGCCAAGATGCTGTGCCATTGATACATAGACGGTCTTGGGAAGAGGCAGAACCTCTATGGCGCACTCGCGGGCGCGCTTGTTGTCATTGGGGTGTACGCCACCAATGCTGAATGTCAGCTTATTCATTTGCAGCCTCCTTCTTTACGGGTTCAACGGGCTGTACAGGCTTCGGCTCAACCTTCTTGGGCTCGAAGTTCACTGCATGTATGGCACCTGTAGGGCACTCGAAGACGCACTGTCCACAGGCCTTGCACTTTGCATAGTCGATGTAGCACAGATTGTCCTGGATGGTGATGGCGTCGAACTTGCACACCTTGGCGCACTTGCCGCAGCCTATGCAGGCAGCGGTGCAGGCCTTGCGTGCCACTCCACCCTTGTCCTTGTTTACGCATGATACATACACGCGGCGGGTGTTGCGGGGTGTGGTGCCGGCGTTGCGGATCTCGATCACGTGCTTGGGGCAGGCCTTTGCACAGGCGCCGCAGGCCGTACACTTGGTCTCGTCGACAACGGGGAGGCCGGTCTCGGGATTCATGCTGATGGCACCGAACTGGCAGGCGTTCACGCAGTCACCGCAGCCGAGGCAGCCGAATGCGCAGCCGGTGTCGCCGCTGTAGAGGGCAGCCTTCACGCGGCAGGACATGTCGCCGTCGTACTCGTTGACCACGGGGCGGTTCTGGCAACTTCCGTTGCAGCGGACCACAGCCACCATGGGAGCCTTCTCAGTGACCTGATAACCGAGTATGTCGGCCACTTTCTTCATCACCTCATTACCGCCGACCGGGCAGTAGTTGTTGTCGAGATTGGGAGCGTGCACTGCAGCATCGGCGAAAGCACGGCATCCTGCGAAACCGCAGCCGCCGCAGTTTGCACCGGGCATCACCTTCTCAACCTCGTCGATTCTCGGGTCCTCCTCGACCTTGAACTTCTTCGCCACCCAGAAGAGGATGAGCGACAGCAGCAGGCCAAGGACTGTGAGAATCACGATAGTCCAGAGGATTGTATTAGTCATTATCGTTTGATGTTAAAAATATATTCGTTCTTGAGGCGCTTGCCCAGAAGCTTGATGCACAGGTAGTATACCGCCACGGCACCGATGGCCCAGAGGCCTGACGCGAGTTCGCCGACTCCGCATCCCATGAGGATGAGAAGCACGGCCATGAGCAATGCCAGGGGGATCATGTAGGCAATCCACACCGCCTTGTGGCCCATGCTTGCGCTCAGGGTGACGTCGACTTCGTCTCCGACCTTGTAGCTGTCCCATCCGCGGGTGGGAACCTGTATGGCCTTGGTCTTGGACTCGCCCAGAGAGCAGAGGCCCTTGGCATGGCAGGAACTGCAGGCAGACTCGGAAACAATCTCCACCGTAGTGAACTCGGGAGTTATTTCCACGATCCTGCCGACATGCGAAACCTCTTCTGCCATAACTTGCTAGAAATCAGTTGGTGTAGGGAATGCACCGTATGCACCGGCGTCGTACGGGGCGTCGAAGGGTGCGCTGTTCATGGCTGACTCCACAGGGCGCGCAGCCTGCACGTCGAGGGCCTCGTCGATTTCCATGAAGCGTATCTGCTCGCTCTTGAAGACCATGTCGATGTCCTTGGTCTCACCGTTACGGTGCTTGGCTATGATGATCTGCGTCTTCTCGCGGTCCTCAGGATTCTCTGACAGGCCCACGAAGTCGGGACGGTGGATGAACAGAACCATATCGGCATCCTGCTCGATTGAACCGGATTCACGAAGGTCGCTGAGCACGGGCTTTCCGCCGCCGCCCTGCCTCTGCACTGCCTGGCGTGAGAGCTGAGACAGCGCGATGATGGGCACGTTCAGTTCCTTGGCGGTGGCCTTGAGGGTACGTGAGATAGCGGCGACCTCCTGCTCGCGCATGCCCCTGAGTTCGATGGGGCCCTGCATGAGCTGCAGGTAGTCCACGAAGATGAGGCGCACGCCCTTGTTCTTCACCAGGTTCTTTGCCTTGGTGCGGAACTCCATGAGCTGAATGCCGGGGGTGTCGTCGATGTACAGAGGTGCGTTGGCCAATGCCTTGAGCTTGTATTCCAGCTGTTCCCACTCGTAGGGTTCCAGCTTGCGGCCACCCTTGATCTTGTCGGCGCTGAGTCCAGACTCGCTGGTCATCAGACGCTTGGCGAGCTGGATGGAGGACATCTCGAGAGAGAAGAACGCAACCGGCATCTGATGGTCAACAGCGGCGTTGCGGGCAAGGTTGAGCGAGAACGCTGTCTTACCCACTGAAGGACGTGCGGCCAGGATTATGAGGTCGGACTTCTGCCAGCCCTGGGTTATGACGTCGATGCTCTTGAAGCCTGAAGGCACGCCGTTGAGGCCGGTGCTCTTCTGGGCATCCTCGATGTCGGCCATGGCCTCGTTGATGATGGAGCCGATGTCCTGGACCTCCTTGCGCAGGTTGGACTGCACGGCGTCATAGATCCTGGACTGGGCCTTGTCTATGAGCTCGTCGACCTTGATGGACTCGTCGTAGGAGTCCTTGAGGACGTCGTAGGAAGCCTTGATGAGGTTGCGCTGTATGGTCTTCTGCTTGAGGATCTTGACGTAGTACTCGATATGTGCGGCGGAACCCACCTTCTCGGAAAGGTTTGCCAGCACTACCGCGCCACCCACGTCCTCGAGCTTGCCCTGCTCCCTGAGCTTGGCGCTCACGGTGATGATGTCCACTGAGGTGTGGTCCACCACCAGGGCTGACATTGCTGTGAAGATCAGCTTGTGCCTGGGGTCGTAGAAGCAGTCGGGAGTAAGTTCCTCCATGGCCTGGTCCACGCAGGACGGCTCAAGGAGCATGGCACCAAGGACTGCCTCCTCGACGTCAAGGGCCTGAGGCGGCTTGTTGCCGATCTCCAGGCCTATGTTATCGAGGTCTGCCTCCTTGTCCTTGCGGCGCTGTGTCCGCTGCTTCTGCTGTTCGGGCATGATTATTCGGCGGGAGTTTCAGTTGCTACGATGATACGGCCGCAGTGCTCGCAGATGACGAGCTTCTTGCCTGACTGGATGTCGAGGATACGCTGGGGAGTGATGGTGCTGAAGCATCCTCCGCATGAGTCACCGTTGAATACGGGAACCACTGCGAGGTGGTTGTGAACGCTTGCGCGGATACGGTTGTATGCGCTCATGGTACGCTCGTCGATCTTGGCTGCGCAGGCATCCCTGCGTGCCTGGAGTGTAGCCTCCTCGGCAGCTGTGGACTCCACGATGTTTGCAAGTTCCTCGTTCTTTGCCTCGAGGTCCTGCTCGCGGATGGCGAGGCGCTCGCCTATGATCTCAGCGTCGTTCTTGCACTCCTCGATGCGCTCGCGTGACTCGCGGATCTTCTTCTCGGCGATGGCACGCTCGAGGTTAAGGTTCTCGAGCTCCTTGTTGATGGAGTCGTACTCGCGGCTGTTGCTGATGTTCTCGAGCTGCTTCTGATATTTGTCGATGTCTGCGTTGCGGTCGATGATGTCCTGCTCAGAATCCTTGATCGATGCATTGAACTGAGCAATGATCTCGTCGATGCGGGCGAGCTTACCCTTGAAGGTAGCCACCTCGGCCTCGAGTGCCTGAACCTCTGCGGGGAGTTCTCCGCGAAGCTGCACGAGCTTGTCGATTTCATTGTCTGCCTGCTGGAGCTCGTAGAGGACCTTGAGCTTTTCCTCTACGCTCTGCTCGGTCTCTGCGAATGATTTCTGAAGGGACACGAAAGTCTCCCTTTCGTCAATGGGAGTCTGAACTTTTTTTGTCTTAGCGGTTGCCATATTGATAGTATTTGTTTCCGTTTAATAATAAGCTTACAAAGTTATGAAAATTTCTTCTAAAGAGACTTCTTTATTTCCACAAGTTGAGCACGAATTTCCTTGAGCGAGTCAAGCGCCTTCACATTGTGCTGCACCTTGCTCCTGCCGGAGCTCAGGACGCCGGCGGCACCTTCCAGGGTCATGCCCTTCTCCTTCACGAGGAGATGGATCTGCTTGAGGGTCTCGATGTCCGCTGCAGAGTACATCCTGTTGCCCTTGCCGTTGCGGTGAGGCTTGATGAACGACTCGAAAGAGTTTGACCAGAATCTCACGAGAGAGACGCTCTCCCCTATGATCTCGGCTGCTTCGCTGATTGAATAGAATAGTTTCTCCATATTTGGTTAATCCATTGATTGCAAGGTGTTTACTGACATATACAGGTAATTCGCATAGTCCTGAGGCTCGACGTCGGAGAAGAAATGGTGCACAGGGTCCAGCACAAGGCTGTCCTTGTGCACTTCATAGTGCAGATGGGGCGCGAAGGCCTTTCCCGTCATGCCCACCGTTCCTATCTTCTGCCCGCGCCTGACTCTCTGCCCGCGTGAGACTGTCACGTTGTCGAGATGGGCGTACATGGTGGAATATCCGCCGTCATGTCTGATGACCACGGTGTTGCCGCTGGTCTTGGACCTGCCCGTACCTTCCCCAACCACTCCGGCGGCGGTGGCATATACGTCGGTGCCGCGGTTCACTATCAGGTCTATGCCGCCATGCTGCACGTAGGCCTTCAGGAAAGGACTCATCTTGCTGCCGCAGGATGCTCCCACCTGAGGGTAGCTCACGTCCTTGAGCGGCATGCTCATAGGAGGCATCACGAACGACGAGTCAGCGATCGTGCGTATGATCTTCTCGAAGGCGGCATCGATGTCCGGAACCCTGGAGACCAGGGCATCGGACTTGTCTCTGACATAGCTGACGAGCTTGGTGTCGGGTATGGTGTCTGACGCGAAGAGGAAGTCCAGGCTCGACATGGGGTCCACTGAAGGGGCCGCGGCATGGAACATCCTGTCGTATATCCTGTTGTCCTTGTCCTCGAGGACCTCAACGGCATCGGAGAGGAGCTGCTGGCGAGGCTCGAGCTCAGGCAGGAGCTGCTCGTACATCTTGTTCTCGCGGTGCAGACGGCGCTCGACGTCGGTGCTGAAGACAAGTGCGAATATGGTATACGCAAACGCAGTAAGAGCCACTGTACCAATAAAATACAGCAGTATGCCCCGGACGAGGCGCCACACCCTGTGCGTAGCTTCCTCGACCTTGTGCGTTATCTGGTCCAGTTCCTTGTTCTTCATCACTTCGTCTTCCTCCTGTTAAGAATCTCACTGGTGCTGGTGCGCTTGCCGTGCGGGCTCTCGGCCTCTCTGCCGGCCACCATGGCCTTGAACTCCGAAACGGGCATCTCCATGTCCATGTAGCTCATGGGGTTCACGAAGGCCCCGCGGTATATCACCTCATAGTGCAGGTGGCAGCCGGTGGACTTGCCGGAGCTTCCCACGCTGCCTATGCGCTCCCCTCTCCTGACCTTCATGCCGGGCACCACCTCTATGGTGTTCAGATGGGCGTAATGCGACTTGTAGCCGTAGCCGTGGTCGATGACGACCTCGTTGCCGTATCCCCTGAAATTGAACTCCGCAACCTCAACCACACCGTCTCCGGTGGCATACACCGGATTACCGCGATGGGTAGCTATGTCCTGGCCCGAATGGTTCTCGCTTCCGCCATACACAGGGTCGGTCCTGTGCCCGAAGGGGCTTGACAGATGATACCTGCCGGGCTCCGGGCAGATAGGCGGCACCGAAGGCACGCAGGCTATCATGTCGCCGGCATCACGGGCGAGCTGGCTCACCTCGTCAAGCGACTTGCTCTGCACATAGCTGCGCTTGGTGAGCTGGTCCATCCTGTATATGGTCGACTTGAGGTAGGCGTTGGCGCCGTATTCGTCGAGATAGGCATATCTGTTCTCACCTGCGAAGCCTGAGAACTTGAGCTTGTCTGGGATGTCTCCCAGACCGTAGATTGAGCGGTACACGTGGTCGTCGCGCTCCTCGATCCCCTGCAGGCTCTCCTCGTAGAGGTCCATCTGCCTGTTCAGGAGCTCAAGCTTGGCCTGATATCTGGCATTCTGGCGGCGCAGGATCGCAGTCTTGGGAAGCTCGAAGCCGAACACCGAGGTGTAGAGCCAGAAGTACAGCCACACAAGGGCCGGGGCTATTATCACCAGTACGCAGACTCTCAGAACCTTGGAACGTCTAGGTTCGTTCTGAGGTTCGTAAAGAAGCGTTTCCGGATTGTAGACCCACTTTGCCATAGACGGCAAAGATACTCATTTTTTGGGAATTACGCACAGTTATCTAAAGTGCGCCAGTCCTGAGGATCGCGGAACCCGAGCAGGAAGGCCTTCACGTCCATCCTCTTCTTTCCGCTGAGCTGCAGGTCCTTGATGCTGATCGCACCGTCGGAGGTGGCGATGGCAAGGAAGGTCTTGCCGTCGGAAAGGATGGTGCCCGGCTCAGCGTGCATGTCGGAACGTTCCGCCATGAAGATCTTCAGCTGCAGGGCATTGCCTTCAGGGCCGACGATCTCAGTGAATGCCGTGGGATACGGGCTGAGGCCTCGGATGAGGTTGTAGATATGCTCGGTGGTGTCGTGCCAGTCGATGTGGCAGGTCTCGCGCGTGAGCTTGGGTGCAGGCTTGAGCACCTCGCTGCCCTGGATGAAGCTCCTCTGCACGCGGGTCTCGACATTGTGCTGTATGATGCCCTCGACGGTCTGCACGACGAGCTCGGAGCCCATGGCCATGAGACGGTCGTGGACGTCACCTGCGGTGTCGGTATCGCTTATGCGGCATTCCTCACGGAGTATGATTCCACCTGTGTCGATGTTCTTGTCTATCATGAAGGTGGTGACGCCTGTCATCCTCTCGCCGTTGATCACAGCCCAGTTGATAGGCGCTGCACCGCGGTACTGAGGCAGCAGGGCGGCGTGCAGGTTGAATGTGCCGAGGCGGGGCATGCTCCACACTTCCTCAGGAAGCATGCGGAACGCAACAACCACAAACATGTCGGCCTTCCAGGTCTTGAGGGCCTCGAGGAACTCGGGATCCTTGAGCTTGACCGGCTGCAGCACGGGGATACCATGTTCCACCGCATACTGCTTCACGGCGCTCTGGTTCACCTTGAGGCCGCGGCCAGAGGGCTTGTCGGCAACAGTCACGACACCCACGACGTTGTAGCCCTTCTTGATTATGGCATCCAGAGGAGCCACTGCGAATTCGGGTGTGCCCATGTACACGATACGTACAGGGCGGAAGAAGCGTGACACACGGCTCTTGAGCTTGCGCCACCAGTTTGATATGGAATCCATATTGAAGATTTCTGAGTCGTTGACCGCCTTCCAGGTCAGGAAGGCACCTATCGGAATCAGCACCATCGACGCGGAGAATGCACCAGCGACCGCGCTGATGTTTCCGTCCCTTGAAAGCTTGGTGCCCGATATGTCCACAATGTAGTACAGCACGAAGAACAGCACGCTCACGATGGCGCTGGTGCCAAGTCCGCCCTTCTTTATGAGCGCGCCCAGCGGGGCGCCTATGAAGAAGAGTATGAAGCATGCCAGGGCCTGCGCGAACTTCACGAGCAGTTCGGTGTCAGACTTGTACACGTAGTAGTAGTACTCGTAAACGTCGTGCCCGTCGGAAGTCATGTCCTGAACCAGCCTGTCGGCGTTGTATGCGGCCTTCTGGAAAGCTTCGGCCCTCTTTGCCAGAGTCTCCCAGCTGCCGGCGCCCTCGTATTCGAACGGAAGGGTCGCAGTGGTGTGGACGGAAGTGTCGAGCTGCCTGTGCATGTATATGCCGGGGTTCTTCACGAACTCAGAAAGATGCTGGTCGTGCATCTTCTGGATCTGTGTGTCAAGCGAGTCGCTGAAGAACTTCAGGTCATCCACGCTCAGGCACTTGACCTGGTCGCCGAAGCGGCTGGAGTCCGACTTCTGGAAGGAATAGTTCTCCAGAGGGATGATCAGCTCCTGCCTGGCAAATGAGACGTGCTGGAGGTCGAGGGTCGTGTCGCGGTAGGTACGGGTGTTGGTCTCCTGATAGTTCGAGCCATTGAAGAGGGTGAACACGAGGTAGTCCTTCGCCTTGCTCATCTTCATCGTGGCGGAATCGGCCAGGGTGACCAGGGTGTTGCCCTTGTTGCCCGTGTGGTCATAGACCATCACGCCGTAGAGCATGCCGTTGTCCTTGTTCTGGTCGTCCACGCGGAGGATATATCCTTCGATTCCATCGTAGAACGTTCCGTTAGGAATCTTGATCTCGTCCTTGGTACGGCCGATGTCATCCCTGAGAGTGAATATCTCGTTGTATGCGTGAGGCACCAGCTTCGATCCTGAGAAGTAGGCTCCTATGGCGATGATGAGCGAGGCCACTGTGAGAGGGGCCATGATCCTGGCAAGCGAGATGCCGGATGCCTTGAGGGCCATGAGTTCCTTGTTTTCAGCAAGATTGCCCACCACCATCATGGAGGCGAGCAATGTAGAGAGGGGCAGCGCCATCGGGAGGATGGTGCAGATGCCCCACATCAGGAATTCAAGTATGACCTTGAGGCTGAGGCCCTTGCCTACCAGCTCGTCGATGTAGAGCCAGAGGAAGTGCATCATGAGGACAAATATCACGACAATCAGTATCGCGACGAAGGGTCCGATAAACTGCTTGAGGAGAAATCTGTCCAGTTTCTTCATGCGCTAGAACTTTGCAAGGAGAGCCTTCAGGGCATCCTGGAGGCCTGCAGGGTTCTTTCCGCCTGCGGTTGCCATACCGGGCTGACCGCCGCCACCGCCCTGGATGAGCTTGGCTGCCTCGCGGATGTCGGCACCTGCGTTGCGGCCGGCCTTAACAAGGTCTGAAGAGTACATGAGCATGAGGTTCGGCTTGCCCTCATATTCGAATGCAGCGATGGCTGCAGTTGCAGCTGCCTGCTTCTGGAGTATGGTGAGGGCGTTCCTTACGATCGAAGGATCCACGTCGCCGCGGGTGAAGGTGGCAACCTTCACGCCTCCGATCTCCTTTGCCTCCTCGGCAAGGCGGTCGGCATATATCTGGGCGCGCTTTGCTGCTGCTTCCTCGGCGGCCTTCTTGTATCCTGCGTTCTCCTCGATGAGCCTGCGGATGGCGCTGAGAAGGTCGGGAGCGTTGTTGAACTCTGCCCTGGCCTCCTTGACGGTGTTCTGCAGGTCGGTCACGAACTTGTCGGCACCGTCGGCAGTGACAGCCTCGATACGGCGTATGCCGGCTGCGATAGCTGACTCGCTGAGGATCTTGAACATGCCTATCTTACCGGTAGCCGCAGTGTGGCAGCCGCCGCAGAGCTCGACGCTGGGGCCGAACTTGACCACGCGCACGCGGTCGCCGTACTTCTCGCCGAAGAGGGCGATTGCGCCCATCTCCTTTGCCTGCTCCATTGTGGCGTGGCGGTTCTCCTCGAGGGGATAGTCCTCGCGGATGAGCTCGTTCACGCGCTTCTCAACAGCGGCGATCTGCTCGTCGGTGAGTTTCTCGAAGTGTGAGAAGTCGAAGCGGAGAGACTTGTCGGAAACGTATGAGCCCTTCTGCTCGACGTGGGTTCCGAGGATCTCACGGAGTGCCTGGTCGAGAAGGTGGGTGCAGCTGTGGTTGTTGGCGACGAGCTGCCTGCGCTCTGCATCCACATGGAGCTCGAATGCTCCGGTGCAGTTCTTGGGCAGACGCTCTGCGATGTGCACGGTGAGGTTGTTCTCCTTGATGGTATTGAGGATGGCGACCTTCTCGCCGTCTGCGCTGAGGATGTAGCCTGTGTCGCCTACCTCGCCACCCATCTCACCATAGAAGGGAGTGTAGTCGAAGACGAGCTGGAGCATCTCCTTGTTCTTCTGGACAACGGTGCGCTGCTTGAGCAGGTGGCATCCGTGAGTGGTGAGCTTGTCATATCCTACGAACTCGCATTCGCCGGGATAGTACTCGGTCCAGTCGCCGAACTCGTTGGCGGTGGCGTTGCGGGCGCGCTCCTTCTGCTTGCCGAGCTCGACCTGGAAGCCCTCGAGGTCGACCTTGTAGCCCTTCTCGGTAGCGATGAGCTCGGTAAGGTCGATGGGGAATCCGTAGGTGTCATAGAGCTTGAATGCGTCTGTTCCGGCTATGGTCTTTGTGTCGACGGCTGCCTCCATGCACTCGTCGAGCAGCTTGATGCCGCGGTCGAGGGTGCGTAGGAATGCCATCTCCTCCTCGCGGATGACGTTCTCGATGAGTTTCTGCTGCTTAACGATCTCGGGATATGCCTCGCCCATGTCGTCGATGAGCTGAGGAACGAGACGGCAGAGGAAAGGCTCGTTCAGGCCGAGGAAGGTATAGCCATAGCGTACTGCACGGCGGAGGATTCGGCGGATGACGTAGCCGGCCTTCACGTTGCTGGGAAGCTGGCCGTCAGCGATGCTGAAGGAGATTGCACGGATATGGTCGGCGATCACGCGCATTGCCACGTCGGTGTCCTTGCTCTCGCCGTACTTGTGTCCTGAGAGCTCGCCTATCTTGCCGAGCATGCCGGTGAACACGTCTGAATCGTAGTTGGAGTTCTTGCCCTGGAGCACTGAGCAGAGGCGCTCGAAGCCCATGCCGGTGTCGATGTTCTTTGCGGGCAGGTTCTCGAGATGACCGTCGGCCTTGCGCTCGAATTCCATGAACACGAGGTTCCAGATCTCGATCACGTGAGGGTCGCTCTGGTTCACGAGGTCACGGCCGAGGATGCCGGATGCCTTCTCCTCGGGAGTGCGGATGTCGATATGTATCTCTGAGCAGGGGCCGCAGGGACCTGTATCGCCCATCTCCCAGAAGTTGTCGTGCTTGTTGCCAAGGACGATGTGGTCCTCGGGAAGATGCTTGAGCCATGCTGCCTTTGCCTCGAGGTCGAGAGGGCACTCGTCGGAACCTTCGAAGATGGTTGCATAGAGTATGCTCTTGTCGATTCCGTACACCTCGGTGAGGAGCTCCCATGCCCAGTCGATGGCCTCGGTCTTGAAATAGTCGCCGAAACTCCAGTTTCCGAGCATCTCGAACATCGTGTGATGATATGTGTCGTGGCCCACTTCCTCGAGGTCATTGTGCTTTCCGCTCACGCGGAGGCACTTCTGCGAGTCGGCGGCACGGTAGAACTTGGTCTTGCTGTTGCCAAGGAATATGTCTTTGAACTGGTTCATGCCCGCATTGGTGAACATCAATGTGGGGTCGTTCTTGACTACCATGGGGGCGCTGGGAACCACTACGTGGCCCTTTGAAGCGAAAAAGTCCAGGAATTTCTGCCTGATTTCTTTAGAGGTCATAATGTTGCAAATTAAACAATCTACAAAAATACATATTTTTTCGGTAGGATGCTAATCCAGAATCACCAGAGCCATGGAAGGATGGCTGAAAGTCAGTTCCACCACGTCTTCGGAGGCTATGTTGAGGGTGGCTTTCCACCAGTTGTCGAACACCACTGAGTCCAACGGCCAGGTGAGGCCGCGGGACTTTATCCTGAGAGTGACGTCGGGAGAGAAGATCGATATCCGCCTGCCTGCCCCGAGGTGCAGCTCGGTGCTGTCGGTGATTGCGAACGAGGTGGAATAGTCAGACACCATGTCGAGCTTTATCCCCCTCTGCGAAAGCTGGTAGTCCTGCTCGTACTGCATCAGCAGGGAAAGGTTGCCGACGGTATGCGCCTCCGACTTGCCGGTGGCGCCAAGTATGTGTATGTCAGTCACATCGGGATAGTTCTCAAGGACGTATCTGAACGCCTTCGTGAGGTCGTTGCACTCCTGGTCGGCATTCCTGACGACCTTGGCCTTCGTGCGCTGAAGGTGCCTGCCGGCAACGGAATCGAAGTCTCCCACCACCACGTCGGCATCCTTGCCACGGCGCAGCAGCCCCTCTATCGCGCTGTCGCAGCACACGACCACGTCGGCGCTGTCGAGCAGCCATTTCGGATACTCTCTGCGGGGATACTCACCCGCTGCCAGAATTACAATGTTTTTCATGCGGCAAAGATACAGCAATTCAGCGAATTTTGTTAAATTCGCATCTATGTTACGCAAAATCAGAATCGCACTTGCAGCGTTGTTCTTCGTGGGAATCACGCTGTTGCTGGTGGGCATCGGCCAGCAGTGGTGGGGATGGATGGCAAAGCTCCAGTTCCTGCCTTCATGCCTTGCAGGAAACTTCATCGTGACAGGCGGCATCGTGCTGCTCACCCTGCTGTTCGGGCGCATCTACTGCTCGGTGATCTGCCCCCTGGGCGTGTTCCAGGACGTGGTCATCTGGATACGCAGGCAGGTAGGCCTCATAGCCAACAAGATCAACGTAAAGCGCTTCCAGAAGGCCGCCCAGGCCCGCAAGGAAGGCAAGGAGGTCGGCCCCGTCAGCACCATCAAGCCTGAGGTCAAGCACTTCAAGTTCAACAAGGAACGCAGGATCGTGCGCTACGGCATGTTCACCCTGACCGCCATCGCGATCTTCACCGGCATACAGCTGTTCGTGGCCCTCATCGAGCCCTACAGCGCATACGGCAGGATGGTCCGCAGCATCGTGGGCCTCTCAGAAGGCCAGAGCATCGTTCCCGCACTGCTCATCACGGCAGCCGCCACGCTGGTCATCATTGGCGTGTGCGCATGGATATGGGGACGCGCATGGTGCAGCAACATCTGCCCTGTGGGCACCCTGCTCGGGCTCCTCAGCCGCTGCAGCCTCTTCAAGATACGCATCGACGAGAGCAAGTGCGTCGAATGCGGGCGCTGCGGCCGCGGCTGCAAGGCAGCCTGCCTCGATACCGAGACCCGCACCATCGACTACAGCCGCTGCATCGACTGCTTCGACTGCATCGGACGCTGTAAGGAAGGCGCGATAAGTTTTGGCTTGAAGACAAAAGAGAAAAAGGAAAATAATGAAGACGGCGCAAGCCGCCGCGCATTCATAGCAACCACGGCACTGGTACTTGGTGCCGGCAGCATCGCAAAGGCACAGGAAAAGCGCAAGGACGGTGGATTGGCTGAAGTGGCCGAGAAGCAGGTTCCCGAGCGCTACGGCCGCCTGGTTCCCCCGGGAGCCGAGAGCGTCGAGGACTTCTACAGCAAGTGCACCGCCTGCCAGCTCTGCGTATCCAACTGTCCCAACGGAGTCCTTCGCCCCAGCACTGACATCAAGCATCTTCTCCAGCCTGAAATGGGCTACGAGAAAGGCTTCTGCCGCCCCGAATGCACGGTCTGCGGCGACGTCTGCCCCGCCGGAGCCATCCGCCCGGTCAGCAAGGAGGAGAAGCTCAGCATACACATAGGATTCGCCGAGGTCAACGACGAGCTCTGCATAGGCTGCGGCAAGTGCAGCACAATATGCCCTACCGGAGCCATACTCATGGTCAACGAAGACGGCAAGAAGCTTGCGACCGTGGTCGACACCCAGTGCATAGGCTGCGGAAAGTGCGAGTTCCTTTGCCCCGTAAGGCCTATCAGTGCAATAACAGTTAACGGATTGGAGGAGCACAGACATGATGAATAGACGAGACTTTATCAAGACCGCGGGCACAGGTGCCGCAGTCCTTGGAGTTGCCGCTTGCGCGCCCAAAGCAGCGAAGAGCGCGATCGAAGAGCCGAAGAACGCCCCTGAACTCAGCGGCGAGATGGCACAGAACTTCCCCGGTGTGAGCCTTCTGGGCTACGGCTGCATGCGCTGGCCCATGGTCGAGGCTGAGGACGGGAAGAAGGTCATCGACCAGCAGAAGGTCAACGAGATGGTCGACTTCGCCATCGAGCATGGCGTGAACTATTTCGACGCCTCCCCCACCTACCTCGGCGGAGAGTGCGAGACCGCGACCTCCATCGCCCTGAACAGGCATCCGAGAGAGAAGTGGCTGCTCGCCACCAAGATGTCCAACTTCTCGAACTGGACCCTCGAGAACTCGAAGAAGATGTATCAGGAGTCGCTGCGCATCTACCAGACCGACCATATAGACTATTACCTGCTGCACTCAATAGGCAACCGCAAGACCTTCGACACCCGCTTCGGCGACACAGGCATCATGCCCTTCCTGCTCGAGGAAAGGGAGAAGGGCCACATACGCAACCTGGGCTTCTCGTTCCACGGTTCGCCCGAAGGCCTGAAGGAACTGCTCGAGCTGCACGAGACCTACCACTGGAACTTCGTGCAGATACAGATGAACTACATCGACTGGTTCGAGGGCCCGGCAAAGGAACTTTACGACATGCTCGACGCCCTGGAAATTCCTGTCGTGATCATGGAGCCCCTGCTGGGCGGCAAGCTCGGCAGCGTGCCCGCACCCCTTGCACAGTGCATGAAGGAGCGCGAGCCGGGCAGGTCGGTGGCATCGTGGGCATTCCGCTTCTGCGGAACATATCCCAGGGTCCTGACCGTGCTCAGCGGCATGACCTACATGGAGCACCTGCAGGACAACCTCAGCACATATCTGGGCTTCAAGCCCCTCAGCGAAGAGGAGCTCGCCATGCTTGACGAGATTGCCGAGACTTTCAAGAAATATCCGCTCGTGGACTGCACCGCCTGCAACTACTGCATGCCCTGCCCTTACGGAATCGACATCCCCGGAATCTTCGCCTTCTACAACAAGACCGTGAACGAGGCCACCTACGTGAGCTCGAAGGAGCAGAAGGACTATGTGCGCGCCCGCAGGAAGTATCTGCTGTCATATAACAAGGCTATCCCGACCATACGCCAGGCCGACCACTGCATCGCCTGCGGACAGTGCATGAAGGAATGCCCGCAGCGCATCAGGATACCTGCAGAGCTCAAGAAGATCGACGACTATGTCGAGAAACTGAAGCAGGAACTGCTATAGGGAGCCCAGACTTTCGGGCAGCAGCAGACGATACGGCTGACGCCCGGGCTGATCCCCACACTTCTGAAAAGACCTTCCGACCTGGGAGGTCTTTGCTTTTGGAGAGTCAGGGTATCCAGCCTTCACAAGAGCATAGTGAAGGAGTGACTCGGAAGGGTCGCCAAGGGCTATCCCGTCCTCCGGAGTGTCTGTAAGCTTCATATCGGGGATGAAACCGTCGGGCATGCAGGGCGTTTCCTTGTTCTTGTCGGCATAGCGGCTTATCATGACATATATGCCCCAGTCGCCGCAGTATCCGAGAGCCTCGGTAACGTCGACGTCATTCTCTTCCAGGCCCTCACGGTTCTCGGTATACCAGTCGGTCGCGCTCTCCACGATGCCGGCGCAATACTTCCCTGAAGTCTGCTCGCCTATGATTTCTATAGGCAGATAGGGGCGCAGACCGCAGATCAGGCTCTCGGAAGCCGATGCCGAAAGGCTGCTGGTCAGCACATAGAGCTTGTCGATGCCGAGATTGCAGCCGCTCGTAGAGTAGCTGTACTGCCGTCCGTCGATGGTAGCGGAGAATTCTGTCGAGAAATGCGTCTCGCTCTCGCCCCAGGCTTCCGCCAGTCTGCTGTTGTATACGTCAACCATGTAGAGTTCCGCATTCTCGACTGCTTCGGCGGGCGCGAGCATCGAAGCCAGCAGATTCTCGGTCAGGACATATCCTCCGCTGTTGTATCTGAGATCGAGTACCAGTTCCGAGATACCCTCATCCTTCAACGTCCGGCAGGCGTCGATAAGATCCTGACAGCTGGCTATGGTGAAGCTCGTATAATGAAGATAGCCGACCTTCTTGCTGCCGCAGTCGAAGGTCTTGCACTCGAGCACGGGATTCTCGTAGAAGCCACGAGCCTTCAGAGTGACGCTCCTGCCGTCAAGCATGGTCAGAACGCACTCGAGACCTCCTTTGAAATCGGAATAATACAGATCCTGATAATTCTCAGTGGTTATGTTCATGCCGTTTATCTTCACAATGACGTCACCGCGCTTGATGGACGCCTCGGCAGCAGGCGTGCCGGGATAGCAGAAAGTGACCACGGCGCAGAGGGCATCTGAATTCTGCTGAAGCCGGTAGAAGAGGAAGTCATAGCCATAGCTCACGACATCGCCGCTCATTGAGCCGATCATCGAAGAATACGAGGTGAGCATCTGAGTCCACTTGTCGATATCATTGCCCTTGGCGTCCTTGTAGCGTGAGTCCTTGACCTTCTGCACCGGGTCGTCGGATTCCAGCCAGCTCTGCAACGAAGACTTGACCTCGTCGACCCACAGATAGTAGGTCGACATCATGCTGCATGCGAAAGTGTTGATGTAATGCTTCTCGGTCAGAAGCACATCGGGTTCTTCCTTTCTGCAAGAGGCAAGGCTGAGCAATGCAAGGCAAAGAAGCAGGTAACGACGGGTTTTCATACGGCTATTGTTGCGACAGGGTCATGTACGCCTGGAAAAGGTCGCCGCTGACCTGCGTTTCTATTCCATGCTGATAAAGCATGGTGAGGTTGTAGATAGGATTGTTCGTTATGCTCGGGGATTCCTTCTCCACGCAGCCGTCCGGTCTTGAGCCATAGACCTCGAGAGTCTTCCTGGCAAGAGAACGATGACGCGGACTGCGGGCAAGGATTCCGGCGTATTTGCGTACCATGGTGAAGTCCTCTCGCTCGATGTTGTATCGTATCAGCTGATAGAGCACCATGTAAGACGTTCCGTGATCAAGATGGCAGCCGGCCTGGAAGATACGATGAATGGCCTCATTGGGGCATCCCAGAGCCTCATACATAAGGCTGCTGAAATAGTAGCCCTCACGGCTCTGTACGCCTTCCATGTCGAGGTCCTGAGCACTCTTGAAGCCGTACAGGCCCAGGTCACTGCTCAGACGGCCCTCTGAAGACAGTGCCAGAGCCGCGTATGGCAGAAGGCTGCGGTCCTTGCTGCAGGCGGCCGGCGTAGCGGCAGACAGCACCTTGCTCCACTGGGCCTGGCGGGCGCAGAGTTCGGCCTTCGACAATGTCTCCCTGCGAGAAACCGACGGCAGAGCAATAATTACAAGAGCCGCCGCTACTATGGGGATGAGCCTCAGCGCGGGTTTTGGTTCAGGGATGCGTTTCTTGAGCAGGATCAGCGCCAGACGCAGCACCAGCGCGACAAAAAGCGCCAGCACGGCATACTGAGGGCTGGGCAGCAGGGCCGCGAGCAGCCATGCGGCACAGGCAAGCAGCATGCTTCCTCCAAGAAGGTAGACGCCAAGCGTCAGCATCGCAGTGATTGCCGGGGCGACGAGAGGAATATCGTAGAACTGAAGGAGAAAATCTGACACTGCGCGGCTGACTGACAGCGGCAGCGAACAGGTCTCGCGGAACCAGTCAGGACTGAGCAGGAAAAGGCTCCACATACCTTCGTCCATCAGCGTATAACGCTGAAAGACAAGGCTCAGGGCAAACACTGCCACAAAGAGTACGATTTCCGGGATGCGCCTTTTCATCAGTCGAAGAGTTCAGAGATTTCCTTCTGCCTGTCAGCCACGGGGCCGAGCACGAATTCGGGAATATTGTACGACTTCAGCCTCAGGCTGTTATGAGACGCTTTGCGCTGAGGCAGCATGAATGGCTTGCCGAAGCAGCCGGTCTCGGGGTCGTAATGAGCGAAATACAGCCTGGTGTAGCGGCCGTCGTCCCTCCTTGACGAGAACACTACCCAGCGGCCGTTCGACGACCAGCTATGGTAGCTTTCGGTGTCAGGGCTGTTGAGCTCCGTGGCCTCACGCAGGCTGCCGTCAGCAAGATCGAGCATCCAGAGATCGGCCTCGCTGTGCCAGATGGGGAATGTGCCGTAGGCAGAGCGCGTGAAAAGAAGCTTGCCGCCCTTCACGCGAGGGAATGAGACTGACGATGCCTCATCAGCCCAGATTTCCTGCGGCTCGCCAACGAAAGCGCCATCGCTGAACGATATTGACATAAGGCGGTAATGCAGGTCCCCGGGTTCGGGCCCGGCATTCCAGGCGCTGCAATAGTAGAGAGTTCCGCCGTCTTCCGACCAACAGGGGAAGGTCTCGAGCTCATCCTCGGTACAGAGGCTTGGGCATGTGATCACAGAGTCGGTCTGCAGGTCGAGCACGATGAGGTCCGACGAGGTGTCATACACCTCGATGGGCTGGCGGCCGTCCACGGCAAAGCTCTGCTTGGTCACATTTGACGAGAAGGCTATGTACCTGCCGCCGGGATGCCATGAGGGATAGGTGCCCTGCTTGCGCGGACCCACACCGGCGATGTTGAGAAGGCGCACGCAGTCACCGTCGATGATGACGGTACCGCCGCCCTTGCCCCTGGCATGGAATATCATCCTTGAAGGGTCTCCGCCCGGGAAATTGTGGCAGTTTATGCAGCCTTGGCCGTTCGCTTTGTTGGTGACGATTTCAGTCTCCTTGAAGGATGCCAGTTCCCGTTGGCATATACTCAGAGTGTGCCAGCTCTCGTAGCCGGGCTCGATCAGTCGGTATGCGATGTACGGATCGATAGCGTCGTGCGAGGTGATGACCGGGAATGCCCTGTAGCTCACACCGGCGGCGCTGACCTTGTACCAGGTTGTGTCACCTGCCACAGTGGTCTGCACGCGGCATCTGGTGCCGTCCTTCATCTCGAAGTGCAGCGGAGCCATTCCCTGCGGCACGGTCACGCCCACATAATCCGGAAAAATCTCAGGATAATCCTGAGACTCTTCCATATTTACGCAGGCTGACATCAATGCCAGCACGAGTATCAATCCTCTTTTCACTAGAAAGCTGAGTCTTTCACGCTCTGAGGGATGGTAGCCGACTTGTAGGTGTCCACCTCCTTGCCCCCCTGTGGAGTGAGCTTGAGCTCGCTCTTTGAGCAAGTCACATCGTAGGGCTTGATGCTGGTGCCGTCGGCATACTTGCCCTTGAGGACGCCGTCAGCGTATGTATACGAACCTGTGTAGAGGCGGGGACGGCCGGCACCTACCACCTGGTAGATGCTGAAGTTGCCGTCAGAAGTGAACTCCAGATAGACATCGATGGTCTCTGAGCCTATGCTGGCCTTGGTGGTGATGCTGGAAAGCTGCCACTGGCCGATGATGCTGCCCTTATCAGGCTTGGGATCCGGACCCGGATCAGGTTCGTTGCCGTTTCCGCCACAGGAAACCATTGCCATGCAGAGCGCGAGAAGCGCGATGATTCCAAACTTTTTCATATTACAGCCAGCCTCCATTGCTTGATTTAGCTTCACGTGATACTATCGAGATCTCCTGTACGATTTCCATTCCGCCGGTAGGGTTTGAGCCGCCACCGAGATGGTCGCCGCCACCCACAGCGTGGATGGTCACCTTGCCGGAGCCGATCTTGGTTGCCTGCATGTACAGACGTCCGTACTGGATGTATGCATAGCCCTTCTCGGGAATGGCAGGATTCTTTGCGGTGTTGCTTGCGCTGATCTCCTGGAGTCCAAGGGCGTCGATGGTTGCCTGAGGGACGTCGAGAGAGAGGTAAGTCAAGCTCACTGAAGAGGTTCCGAAGTACTCTGAGATGTCGATCCAGTCCTTGGTGCCGATCTTGGTGATAAGGGTAGGAACACCCTCGATGTGCATCATGAGCTGCCAGGTGTCGATTGCTCCGGTACCCATCTGATGATAGAAGGGATGCATCTCGAGGTCGTTCTGTTTGATGGAAGGATAGGACTTCTTGGTCGTAGCGGCTATCTTCTGGTCGATATCCTTTGTGGATGAGAGAATGAGACGCTTGAACTCGTCACGGTCGAAGGTCTTGCCCAGCTTCTTTGCGTATGAAAGTGCAAGTGCAACAACGCCGGAAACATGAGGGCAGGCCATTGAGGTTCCCTGCATATAGCCATAGTCGAGGCCTGTCTGGAAAGAAGTTTCGCCGGCCTCCGTGAGCTCAGAAGGAACGGTCGAAAGCACCTCGCTCTTGTAGCTGAACACATGGCCAACCTCACCGCCGGGAGCTGCAATGTTGCAGCCAGGGCCGTAATTGGTGTAATATGTGGGGAGCATGTCGGGACCGAGCGCAGAAACTGAGATGATGTCTACGAAGGCTCCGGGATAGTGAGCATAGTTGTGGGACTCGTTGCCTGCAGCAAAGATTGCAATGTTACCGTTGAGCACGGGGTTGTTCTTGCATGCCTCGAAGTAATGAACTGCATCGATTTCGACAGAATTGTACCCATAGTACAGATCGTCAGTAGGAATCTGAGACGAAGTACCGAATGAGCAGGAGATGATCGAAGCCCCATTGTCAGCAGCGTATGCCACTGCCTTGGCGATGGTAGGGCTTGACGCGCCGCCGCCACCGCTGAATATCTGGCAGGACATGATCTTGCAGCCGTCACCCTTGCCGGTACCACCTGCAACGCCGCAAACGCCCTTGTTATTGTTGTTCACTGCAGCGATGGTACCTGCACAGTGAGTACCATGGCCGGAATTTCCGTCTGCTGTCCACTCGACCTCGCCGTTTGTGACGAAGTTGAAACCGTGGATGTCGTCGATATATCCGTTTTTATCATCATCGATGCCGTTGCCGGGGATTTCCTTGGCATTGGTCCACATGTTGTCCTTGAGGTCGGGATGGGTGTACTTCACGCCCTCGTCGACAACTGCGACGATGATGTCAGGATCACCACCGCATCCGAGAGTCTTCCAGACGTCGTTGACGTTGATGTCTCCACCTTTCACAGCATTGGGAGATACTGCAGCACTACCCATGTTCCTGTAATGCCACTGGTCGGGCAGGAGAGGATCGTTGAATGTATGAGTGTCGTCAGATGCCTTGGTCTGGTCTTCAGCAGATGCGGGAACGAAATCTCCTTCGTCACACTTTTCGAACATGCAGCTGTATTCCACGGTCTTGATTTCTGACATCTTTGCGCATTCGGTGACGGCAAAATTGATGTCAGCACCGTCTGCGAGCGTGACTTCATACCATCTGTCGAGGCCAAACTGCGCCCTGAGCTCTTCGCGTCCCTGAGGACATGAAGGGAAAAGGGGGGACACTGAAGCAATGCCGTTAGACTTGATTGACTCCAGCAATGCTTCATCAGGTATGCTGTTGAACTTTACGAGGAAGGAACTGCTGTCAAACTCATCAGAAGTGCGGATGACCTTGGTCATCGCGTCTTCGGGAAGAGTCAGGAGGTCCTTCTCGTTTTCCAAGACGTTGTTGCAGCCGACAAGCAGCGCAAGAGCGAATGGAATGATAAGGTGGTAATTCTTTAACATAACGCTTATTTATAAGTAAGGCTGAGTTGAACCCAACTCAGCCTTACAAATTTAAGAACTTATCTTTTAGAATGCAATATTCTCGCTAGTTGAACGGGTGATATTGTTCTTGTCGATATTCTGGCTCTGCTGTGCCTTAGGAGCGATGTTTCTGGTGCTGATCTTGACCTGATTTGCAGGGCAGACACCATCAACAACTCTGAAGCTGTTATAAAGCTTCATTGACTTCTCAACCTTAGAGAACATATTCTTCTGACCACACAAGAGAGCATTGTTGATTGCCATGGTGACAACGCTTGAAAGTTTTGCGCTCTTTGCAGGTGCAAGACCATTGTCATCCTTTTCGGGATCTACAAGTATTGCATTGGTAACAAATCCCCAGAAGCCGCCACCGGCATAGTAACCAAATCCGCACCAACCATACTGTGCATAATATGTAGGGTCAAGACAAACGTATGCATAATAACCGTCAAGAACAGGAATGAATCCCATGAAATATGTGGTATTATATGCACTTCCTGCAGCATTCATGGTATAGAAGTTTGCTTTTTCATCCTTTGTCTTCTTAGATGAGTGATAAAGTACACCATCGCAGAAATCAAACTCTACTACATCCTCGAATACGCCGGCATTATCGTCATAATTATAAAGACCCTTGACGTCAACGAGATTGGTGTCACCAGCGGGATCAGAGATATGCTTGGTAACTTCTGAAATGGAAACCTTGCCGAGATACTCATTCATTCCAAGCTTTCCGAAGTAGTCTGTTCCGTAATAGTTGAATGTCTTTCCAGCCATTGAAGCGGGATCAGGGTCGAGAAGGGACTCATCAAGATCAGCCAGGGTGTATTCCTTATAAATCGGGAGAGGATCACCTGAAGTGATAGCGCTGGTGCTTGAAAGGAAGAAATCCTGCTCATAGCCATTGCTTGCCCAGATCATAAGGTAATATTCTGTGCCAGGAAGGAGTTTATCCACTACAGAAACATAGCCTTCGCCATTGATAGCTGCGATCACGTCTTCAGTTACAGATTCTGTGGCCATGAGTTTCTCCTGGCAGTCAGCTACTGAAGATACAAGGTCAATATACTTGAATACAGCGATCTTTGCATCCACGATATTCTGACCATAAACCCATGTCTCAAGAGAAGAATCGGTATTCACACCAGGATACTTCTCAGCAGAACCGATACCGAGCGAAAGCTTAACTGCGTTTGCATCCTCGTCACCGGCAGCGACATACTTCGCTACGATGGAAGTATTTCCCTGAGCCTTACCTGCCTCGTCAAATGATACGGCAACTATGGTGTACTCACCTGTTGCAGGAAGTTCGCTTATTGCAGCAGCAAAGAGATTCACGTTGTTCTCTTCGTCGTATACGAACTCATCAGCTACGCTGAATGCGCCGTCCTTATCATTAGAGATGGCTTCAACCTGATTTGCAATCTGGGTAGCGGTAAGCTGGCCCTCAAATGCACCGAATTTTACAGAATTGACATCCACACCGGTAGTGAAGTAAACGGGGAGTTCACCATCCACTGTATAGCCAGCCTCTGCCTCGATAGAGTAATCGGTACGGGTATAACCGTCAGCGATACAGATAGGATCGAAATCATCAACACTCCATCCGCCTAAGCCAATCATGTAATAATACTCGCAGAAGAAGTAGAATCCACCATTGCCGTCATAGTATGAGCTCTGGTAATTGCTGCTGTACTTGCTGCAGTATGTCACATAGTCCATTCCTACAAGGGCTGCCTGAGGGTTGAGGATGGTCCAGAATGCATAATAGTCATAATACTTGACCATCTGACCATAGTTGGTATTAAACTCAACGTCCTGCTCAGGAACCTGGATGCACTCATAAACCTCACCGTCGGGACCGTAACACTTGCCATTGGTGTACCAGATGAAATTGAGCTCAGTAGCCTCTTCGGGCTTGGTTGTGTTTCTCCAGAATCCGTAGTAAGTCTTGCCGCCGTCCTCGAGAGGATCTGACTCGGTGACACAGGTACGGACACCGTCAACCTCGTAGTACTTGATCTTGGCTGTTCCAGTGGTACCATTCCAGCCCTCAGTGTAATTGATCACTGCAGGCTCGCCTGAAGGAGTAGCAAAGTACTTCCACTCAACACGGAATGCTGAGAAGTCGAATGCAATCTGCTTGTCGCCATAGAATGATGCGTACTGGTTGTCGGTGATGGAAATGGTGAGAGGATACTGTACACCCATTTCAGCCTTGTCGAACTTGACCTCGAAAGTTGTTTCTTTCTGGCCGGCATCGAAGTGGATGGGACCGCACTCGTAGATTCCCTTAGGGTCAACTACCTCGTAGGGAA
Organism: Bacteroidales bacterium; assembly: GCA_024401745.1. Classification (GTDB taxonomy): domain Bacteria; phylum Bacteroidota; class Bacteroidia; order Bacteroidales; family UBA932; genus Cryptobacteroides. Next base: position 31,728 of record JAKSKK010000004.1, on the reverse strand, counting down.
CGTCGATTGAATCGTCAGAATTGGTTCTGGCAACGAGGAACTCCTGAACGGTGGGCATGGTAGGATCAAAGGTATGTGATCCTGTAGCGGGCTGTGAAGGGAAGTAGACGCCATAGCAGCCATCCACATCCTTAGGGCCGGGCTCATACGCCTGCTCCGGCTGGCAGGAAACTGCCATGAAGGCTGCAGCGGCAAGAGTCAAAAGTATAGAATAAATCTTTTTCATAATTCTGAATCATTAATGATTAGTCGGTAACACCGTCACGAAGAGATGCCATCTGATCAAGAACAGGGCTTTTACCGTCTACGTTGTCCTTGACAGCGAGGTTGGTGTTCAGCTCAGACTGAGGGAAGCGCATAAGCCACCATCCGTCACGTGCATCCATGTTGAAACGGAATGCGGTAGGATAGTTGTTGGTGCCATCGTGGAAGCGGACAAGGGGTTTAGCAAGACGACGGGTGTCGTTGTTTGAGAAGCCCTCGCCCCAAAGCTCGACGCGGCGCTGGAACCAGATCTCGTCGAGGAGGTTCGCACAATGTCCAACTGCTGCATCGTACTCGGGATCGCGATAGGTCTTGATGAAGTTGTTGAGGACCTTGACAGCCTCTGCATCCTTTCCTGTTCTTGCGAGACACTCTGCCTGGATGAGGATCATCTCCTCAACACGCATCATAGGCCAGTCCTCCTCGTTGACGTCGGTAGCTATGGTTACACAACCGAACTTGACGTTGGTATAAGGAAGGAACACGGTCTTTGAGTCGCCGCCGTCGTCAGCATTTGCCACATCAGGGAAACCAGGCCATGCAAGGCCCTTGAGGAGGGGTGACTGAAGGTTCTCGTCAACCCACCAGCCCTTGCGGACGTCTGTCTCAGGAATCTTGTTCCAAAGCAGGGAGTTGCAGCATGCATAAACCTGGCAGGCGGCTGAGTAAGAGAATGCTGAGAATGAACGGACCCAGCTTGAAGGAGTTGCGAAAGGATAAGATGATGCAGACTCTACAGTCTGGTCGTAACCCCACATCCAGTTATGATCGTTGATGTCGTAGAAAGCGGGCTTGGAAAGCTCCTCGATGGTTGCGGGCTGATAACCCTCTGCAGCCTTCTGAGCGTCTGAGAGAGCCTCTGCATACTTACGCATATTGAGGTTTGCGCGGGCGCGGAGACCGTAAGCAACCTGCTGGTCGATCTTTGCCTTGTCAGGACGGGTGTAACCCTCGAGATACTCGATTGCGAAGTCAAGGTCAGAGAAGATCTGGTCATAAACTTCCTGAACGGTAGCGCGGGGATTGTTTGTAAAGTCCTCGGTGAACTCGTTGACCAGAGGAATGCAAGGCAGTGAAAGGTCTGCGTCGGTCTGGTTGAACTGGAAGTAAGGTGCGATCATGAGGTATGCGTATGCGCGGACTGCCTTAGCCTGAGCGATCTTTGCAAGAATCTCAGTGTTCTCGTCAGCGATTGCCTGCTCTACATCGAATGTCATGATGTATGCATTGGCATTTGCAACTGTTGCATAAGGTGCAGCGTAGCGGATGTAAGGGTTGGCATAGTTTGCAGTACGTGATGAAAGGTCACCACAGACTGAGAACCAGTTGTAACCTGAATCGGCAACAAGCATATCGGCAGCCTCAAGGTCGGTTGAGAAGTCGATCATTGCGAAACCGAAGTTGTCAGGACGTGATGAAAGACCACCGACTGAAAGAGGATTGCTCATCTTGAAGTACATACCTGTGAAAGATGCGTCGGCACGTGAAGGGATGGCTGCAGTAGTCTCCTTTACCTGCTTGTCAAGAAGAGTACCACCCTGAGGAGCTAAGTCAGTAATGTCAGAGCAAGCAGCGAGTGCTGCGCTGGCAAAAGCGATAGCGATAAATTTATAGAGTTTCATTGTCTTCTTCTTTTAAATGTTAGAAAGTAAGAGTGATACCAGCAGTTACGTTACGCATTGCTGAGTATGAAGAGGTGTTGATACCTGAACCTGAGGTGTAACCACCGATACCCATTGAGTAGCGGGGATCCACACCCTGACGGGCTGAGAGAACTGCGAGGTTCTCACCTGCAACGTAGATACGGAGACCCTCGAGAGCGATAGCGTTAGCCCACTTCTTAGGGAAGGTGTAGCCGAGAGTTACGTTGTTTACGCTGAGATAGTTGCTGCTGATGAGGTAGCAGTCGCAAGCTGACTGTGATACTGAAACGTCACCGTCCAGACGAGGGATGGTGGTGTCTGCAGGAGCGCCGGGCTCACCCCAAGACTTGAGGGCGTCCTTGTGCCATGCCTGACCGCTGTTCTTCTGAGTATGCATGAGAGCCTGGTATGAACCGTCATAGTAGCGGCCGCCGAGCTGGAATGCGAACTGTGCGCTGAGGTCGAAGCCGTATGCGCTGAATGATGTACCGAAGCCACCGAATACCTTAGGAAGAACGCTTCCGCAGTCATACTGGGTAGCCTTGCTGAAGGTCTCTGTGATCTCCTTGGTGAAAGTCTCGTTGCCGTCTGCGTCGAGAACAGGGTTGCCGTCTTCGTCTACGACGGGCTCGTCATAGTACCACTGTGCTACACCGGTCTCCTTGTTGAGGCCTGCGAACTGATAGAGGTATGCCTCGTAGAGTGAGCCACCTACTGTGTAGATCTGGTTGCTGCCGCGGATACCCTTCTCTGAAACGCTGGGATCAAGAGCAGTGATCTTGTTCTTGTAGCCGCTGAGGTTGAGGTTCCAGTCCCAAGATACGTTCTTTGTCCTGAAGATGTTGCCGTCGAGAGAGAGCTCGAAACCGCTGTTGAGGATTGAACCGACGTTGACGGGCATGTGGCCTGTAGGATTACCTGCTGACAGAGGAACTGCCTTAGAGTAGAGGAGGTTGCTGGTAGCACGGGCGAAGTACTCGATGGTACCGTTCAGCTTGCCACGGAAGAGTTCGAAGTCGAAACCTACATTGAATGCGTGTGAAGACTCCCAGGTAAGGTTCTCATTACCCTTGTATGCAAGAGCCTGTGAGTACTCCTTCTTGTCGGCGTCGTAGCTCTGGGTGTACTGGTCTGAGTAAGGGAAGAATGAACCGAGGTCATCGTTACCCTGAACACCGTAGCTGGCCTTGAACTTGAGCATGTCGACGAAATCAGCGCTGCTCATGAAGCCTTCCTTGCTGATAAGCCAAGCAAGACCGATTGAACCGAAGTTACCCCACTGATGACCGGGAGCAAAGCGGCTGGATGCATCGCGACGGAATGAGGCGCTTGCGAAGTACTTGCCTGCATAGTCATACTGTACACGTGAAAGGATACCCTTTGTCATGTAGTATGAGGTGCTTGATGAAACGCTCTTATAGTCACCAGGACCATAACAGTTGTTCAACTCACCGATGAACGGATCGAAGAGGAATGCGTTGGATCCGCTCAGGCCCTGCTGCTGGTACTTGTACTGCTCATAACCGAGGAGAGCCTCGAAGTGATTCTGGGTTCCGCCGAAGTCGGTCTTGTAGTTAGCGAGATACTGCTGGTTGACAGTGAAGTATCTTGAATGGCTTACATAGACTGAACCGTCGGTTGTAGAGCCTGCGAAGGGGCTTGAAAGTGAGCTGTAACGTGTGTTGTCGTTCATGAGAGCGACGTTAGCCGTAAGGGTGAGGCCCTTGACGGGAGTAAGGATCATACCCCACTTGCCTGTGAGAACGTCTGAACCGTTGTTGTTGGTGTTGAGTTCGTTGTCACGTACTGCGTTACCTACGAAGTTAGGACGCATGAAGTTGGTATTGTTGCTATCGTAGAGGATGTTGCTGTGGCCGTCGTCCATGATCTCATGGGTACCGGTTGCACGAACATACAGAGGATAGATAGGTCCGATGTTGTTACAGATGTAGAAGAGGTTGCCTGATGAACCCCATGAACCGTTGCTGCCGTTTGACTGGCTGTCAGCGTGTGAGTAGCTGAAGTTGGTGACGAATTTCATCCACTTCTTTGCCTGATACTCTGCGTTCACACGTGCTGAGTAACGCTCGTAACCTGAGTTGCTTACAAGACCGCCGTCATTCAGATAACCTGCAGATGCATAGTAGTTGAAACGGTCTGAAGCGCCTGATACTGAAACGTTGTACTCCTGACGGAATGAGTTGTGGAATACTTCCTTGTACCAGTCATCAGGTGTATAATAATAGGTACCGTCATCGTAACCGAGGGTTGCGTTGGGGTTGATCTTGAAGTTGTTACCGATGAGCTTCTCTCCCTCGGGAACAGTGTAGACCTTGTAACCAAGACCACCGTTGTTCTGGTCGTAGAGATATGTGTCAGCGTAAGCGTAAGCCTCTGCTACTGACTTGCCGGCATAGATCTGAGAGTTGTACATTCTCTTGTAATGCATCTCGAGATACTGTGCGGGATCGTCGATCACGTCATACTGAGGGATAAGGCGGCTGTTGCTACCCCAGCGGGCGTCGAACTTGACCTGAGCGTCGCCTGCGTTTGCCCTCTTGGTAGTGATGAGGAGGACACCGTTTGCACCACGTGCACCGTAGATTGCGGAAGCGGCAGCATCCTTGAGGACTGACATTGACTCTACATCGTTAGGGTTGATGTCTGAGATTGAACCGTCATAAGGCATACCATCGAGGATGATGAGAGGGCTGTTGCTGGCGCTCATTGAACCGATACCGCGGACGCGGATGGTACCTGAACCGCCGGAAGCAGGGTCACCGCTTGATGAAATGATCTGGACACCAGGAGTGGTACCTGCGAGTGATCCTACAACGCTTGAAGAAATGTGCTTCTCGATTGACTCACTCTTGACCACTGATGCTGAACCAGTGAATGAACTCTTGGTTGCTGTACCGTAGGCAACGACGATGGTCTCCTCGAGCATCTCGAGATCGGGATCGAGAGCGACGTTGATGACTGTCCTTCCCTTCACCTCGACCTCAAGTTCCTTGAAGCCGATTGTGGTAAAGCCCAAAGTAGCGTCTGCGGGAACAGAGATGGAGTAGTTACCGTCATTGTCGGCAACGACACCATTGGGAGTACCCTTTACGAGAACTGCGGCGCCAGACAGAGGCTCACCTGTCTTGGAGTCAGTGATGACACCGGTGACAGTGATCTTCTGTGCAAATGCAATGCTTGTAACAAGCAAAGCTACCGCCGTAAAAAACATTTTAAGTTTTCTCATTGGTTGAAATTTTAATTAAACAAACTATACTAACTAAACTTTTAGTTCAAAATACCACACCGCGTAATAACGGAAATTATTTCGCAAGGTCGGAATTATTTTACAGAATTCCAAACATTTAGACCCTGCCCAAGTGGCTTCAAACCGCGTATTTCACAAACTTCACTTACAACCTGTAAGCAAATCAAATCATTTCCCTTACAATTTATAACATTCGTATCCAATATAGTTCATATTCATACATTTTCTAGAAAGTAAATTATTTTAAGAAATTCTTAAATATTTTTTCGTCATGCCCTCATACGCCCTGATTTCACACCATTTCAGCAAATATTTGCTACATTTGTGAAAGAGTATAGACGAACTGTAGATGAACAAAATAAGCTTACTGTTTATAAGCACCACTGCTGTCCTGGCATTCGGCTGTACCCGGAGCATGCCGGAATCAGCGCCGGCCGAGCCTGCCGGCCACGCAGAAGAAACAGCCGCCACGCTGGAGGGCGTGCTGCACGTGGAATTCACCGACGAAATGGCGGACCATATCGAGGCCGCATCGGAATCCGAGCTCTCCCAGGAAATGGGAGCATACGGAATCACATCCCTGAAGAGAATGTTCCCTGATGCGGGGGAATTCGAGGCAAGGCACCGCGAAGCAGGCCTGCACCGTTGGTACCGGGTCTCATACGACCCTGGCACACCCGCGACCAAGGCTGCGGCCAGCTTCAGCGAAATCCCGGGAGCCGCAACCGTCGAGATTCCGAGAAAGATCCATACAACGGGAGCGTTCCCGTTCAACGACGCGTACAGCCGCGAGCAATGGAATCTATATAACACCGCACAGCTTCCCGGATTCGCAGACGGCTTTGACATCGACGTTCTGCCACTTTGGGAAATCACGGGCGGCAGCAAGGACGTCATCGTAAATGTGGTCGACACCGGCATCGACATGAATCATGAGGACCTTGTGGGCGTATGCATTCCCGCCGGCAGCAATGGCAGCGCGAATTTCGTTGACGGGATGAGCAGCTACACCATCAGCGCCGACAAGCACGGCACACACGTGGCGGGGACCATCGCGGCGGTCAGCAACAACGGCAAGGGCATCAGCGGCATAGCCGGCGGCACCGACGGCACCGGCGGAGTCCGCATTCTCTGCAGCCAGATATTCCACGAGAAGGCCGACGGCACCGAGGAAGGCGGCACCCCCGAAGAGGCAATCGTCTGGGGCGCCGACCACGGAGCCCTGATAAGCCAGAACAGCTGGGGCTACGACTACGACAGCGAGAAGCAGGCGATGGAGAGCGGCGTTCCCCGCTCGTTCAAGGCGGCCGTCGACTATTTCATAAAGAATGCGGGCTGCGACGCCACCGGCAACCAGGTCGGCCTCATGAAAGGCGGGATCGTCGTATTCGCCGCAGGCAACGAGAACTGGGCGATAGGCCATCCCGGCGACTACGAGCCCATCGTGGCCGTGGGAGCCATCGGCCCAGATGGACGCAAGGCCACATATTCCAACTACGGAGCATGGGTCGACATCTGCGCCCCGGGCGGAGAGTTCGACAGATTCGACGACCCCATGGCAATGATTCTAGCCCCGGCGGGAAAATCGGACGAATACTACTACATGGCCGGAACCTCCATGGCCTGCCCGCACGTAAGCGGAGTGGCAGCCCTGCTGATATCGGCTTTCGGTGGCCCCGGGTTCACCAACGAGGACCTCAGAAGGATACTGCTTGACGGCGCGAACAGCAGGTTCGGAGCCGATGAGATGATAGGCCCCATGCTTGACGCATACGGGTCATATCTGGCCTACTCTGGCGAGGACGACGCTCCTGTGATCAGCTCCGACTACATCGGCAGCTACAGCATACGCGGGCACGAGAAACTTGTGGTGAACTTCACCGCCACAAGCCGCAGTTCCAAGGTCACACTAGCCATAGATGCCGATGGATCAGCAAGCTACATAATAGGCCGGCAGATGGCCGAAGTCACGTTCAATGACGCCAGCGGCAAGTGGACGGGAGCTCACTCGCTGACCATCACGGCTACCAACGAGAGCGGCAGGAGCACTACCAGGACCATCAGCTACACCATACTAGAGAACCACGCGCCATACGTGGTCATGACTCCCGATGACCAGGTGCTGGGCACCATCGGATCCAGCATCGAAGAGAACCTCGCCTCAGTGTTCAGGGACGACGACGGAGGCCCTCTCAGCTACAGCGTCAGCTGTGGTGACGCTTCCATATTCAGCAGCACGCTGAGCGGCCAGAATCTTGGCCTGAGCGCCCTGCAGAACGGTGCCACGACCATCACATTGACGGCTACCGACCCCTGCGGCCTCAGCTGCAGCACCAGCTTCAGGGCAGGCGTGTTCGAGAGCAAGGACGGGCTTGGAATCTACCCCCAGCCGGTCGAGGACTACATGCATATCTGCGTGCCCGGAATCAACGACACCGAAGTCACGGTCTACAACTCTGCCGGCCGCAGGCTCTACTCAGGCAGTTCCCGCGGCGTGAGCGTGCTCGACCCCTTCACCGTCGACATGCGCGGCTACGCCCCCGGCCGATACAGGGTGGAGGTGAAATACGGAAACAGGACCTATAAGAAAGACGTGAACAAGAAATGAGAAGGACAGCACTTACGATACTTGCCGCGGTCCTGATGCAATTCAGCGCGGGAGCACAGGCAGAAAGCGTGGTGTTCCCGTTCATGGAATTCAGCCACGACGCGATATCAGCCGCCCGGGCCGGCGCCACCCTGCTCGACGACAGCTCCGACATCAGGGTCGCATACCAGAACTGGGCGCCGTCAGGCACATCATACGCCAACATCAGCGGGCAGTACACCTTCGCCGGCAAGTTCACGCTCAAGGCCGGAGGCGGCTATGGGTCCGACAAGTCATACGAGATGATGGATGACATCAGCTCGCAGGCATACAGGTACGCCTCGTCGGAAACGTACTTCCACGCCGGATTCGGCTACAGGTTCCTCGATTTCCTCGGGGTGGAGGCCACGGCCAAGTATGCCGGCAACAGGATCGCACCCCACTCCAGCATCGATGGATTCTGCGCCGACGTGCTCGTCAGGGTATGGGCGAAGGATTTCAAGTTCGCAGCCGGAGTGACCAACGCAGGCCCCGACGTCCAGGGATTCAAGCTCCCGGCAGCGATGGCCGTTGCAGCCGGATATGCCAAGAACATCGAAGAGGGCTTCGAGACGCACAGCGTGGAGGCAGAACTCGACGTCAAGTACTTCTTGTATGGAGAAGTGGGAGGTTCTTTCGGAATATCCTACACCTACAACAACATGCTCAGCGTCCGCGGCGGATTCCATGCCGGCGGAATTGTAGGCAACCACGCCTCGCTGGGCATAGGCTTCAGCTTCAAGGGATTCCACATCGACGGAACCTACCTCGCAGGCGGACAGATAACGAACTCCTTCGGAATAGGATTGGGATACAAGTTCTAGAAAGCAAGAAAACCTGCTGAAAATCAGCAGGTTTTTCTTTTGAAAAGTCGGGATGACTCGACTCGAACGAGCGACCCCCACGTCCCTAACGTGGTGCGCTAGCCAACTGCGCCACATCCCGATTCCCGTAACGGGACTGCAAATGTAGTAAATTATTCTGAAATACCACCAATTAAATCAAGAATTTCTGCAGTAATTTTTTGCTGACGTCCTTTATTGTACTCCAAAGTGAGTTCTGAGAGCAGATCCTGGGCATTGTCGGACGCCGTCTGCATGGCAATCGTACGTGCCGCATGCTCCGCTGCAGCAGAGTCCAGAACGGCCGCATAGAACTTCAGCATGGTCACCTGAGGCGCCAGTTTCTCCAGCACTTCCTGAGTCCCGGGCTCCACTATGTATTCCTCATTCTCCTTCACTTCCTGCCCGATCTTGCTGTCTGAAGAAATCCAGTTCTCAACGACGACCACCTGCTTTGCTGTAGTCACGAAATGATTGTACACCAGCAGTACGTTGTCATTCTCCTTTGCTATGTCCTGCGCAATCTCAACGGCCCTGGCGTATGATGTATGGGAGATGAACTGCGAGTAGTCTTCGGACGGATACCCGGCCTTCTTCATAGCCTCGGCGATCTTGCGGCCCAGCGAATATACGGTCACCTTGGCTCCCTGCGCCTCCAGTTCGCGAACCAGCTCCGTCGTCTTCTTTATCACGTTCGCATTGAACCCTCCGCACAAGCTGGAATTTGAAGATATTGATACGATTGCGATTTCATTGCGGACGGCATCGGCTTGCCCGGCAGAACTTCCGCTTCGCTCCATCCCTCCCACTGACTCCGTCAGCGGGCCCCTCCCTCTGACGCGTCCGAGGGTGGACACGGTTCTGCCTGGGCAACCGCTGCCGTCCTCCACGGAGGGAATCGCACTGCTGCTGTCTCGAAGGTCAGCGGCCGAAAGGCCGCCGGGGGGCGTTACGGGGGTGGAACCCCCGTCAAAAGTGGCCGGACGAGAGGATTGAACAAGAGCCGTCAGGATCTTGTTCAATTCCTCCTCGTACGGCCGTAGATTTTCTACCGCCTTCTGCGCCTTGCGGAGCTTCGAAGAGGCCACCAGCTTCATCGCCGACGTTATCTTCAGCGTCGACTTGACTGAGCCAATACGGTCCTTTATTTCGCGAAGGGATGCCATTCTACCTGTTCAGATGATTGCAGATAGCCTCTGCCTCGGCTTCTATGGTCTGTGCTGCACCCTCGGGCATCTTTCCCGAAGCCAGAGCCTGCAGCAGCTCGGCATGCGTAGAGCGCATGCGGTCCAGGAACAGAGTCTGGAACTCCAGCACCTGGTCTATGCGTATGTCAGACATGAGAGCATGCGTGCCACAGTAAAGAATGGCCACCTGCTCCCCTACCGGCATGGGGCTGTACTGAGGCTGCTTGAGCAGCTGATTGTTCTTGCGGCCCTTGTCGAGGGTCATCGCGGTCACCTTGTCCATATCGGATGAGAACTTGCTGAACGCCTCCAGCTCGCCGAACTGAGCCTGGTCGATCTTCAGCGTGCCCGCAACCTTCTTCATGCTCTTGACCTGAGCACTGCCGCCCACACGGGACACCGAGATGCCCACGTTGATGGCCGGACGGAAGCCCGCGTTGAAGAGCGAGCTCTCAAGATATATCTGGCCGTCGGTGATCGAGATCACGTTGGTCGGGATGTAGGCGGAGACATCGCCCGCCTGGGTTTCGATTATAGGCAGGGCGGTAAGCGAACCGCCGGCCTTGACCTTGCCCTTCAGACACTCGGGAAGGTCGTTCATCTTCTCGGCCACTTCCTGCTGGCTGATGATCTTCGCCGCACGCTCGAGAAGACGGGAATGCAGGTAGAACACATCGCCGGGATATGCCTCGCGGCCCGAAGGACGGCGGAGGATAAGCGATACCTCGCGGTATGCCACAGCCTGCTTCGAGAGGTCGTCATAGACCACCAGGGCATGACGGCCAGTGTCCCTGAAGTACTCGCCGATGGCGGCACCTGCAAACGGTGCATAGTACTGCAGCGCAGCGGGATCGGCTGCCGTTGCGGCAACCACTATGGTATAGTCCATGGCACCTTTGGCGCGCAGGGTCTGGACTATGGATGCGACGGTGGAACCCTTCTGGCCCACAGCCACATAGATGCAGTATACAGGGTCTCCCTTGAGGAAATTCTCCCTCTGGTTGATGATGGTGTCGATGGCTATGGCAGTCTTGCCGGTCTGACGGTCGCCGATGATGAGCTCGCGCTGGCCGCGGCCGATGGGAATCATCGCATCGATGGCCTTGAGGCCGGTCTGCAGCGGCTGAGTCACAGGCTCACGGAAGATCACGCCCGGAGCCTTGCGCTCCAGAGGCATGCGCACGGTCTCACCCTCGACCGGGCCCATTCCGTCAAGCGGGGTGCCGATGGGGTCGATGACTCTGCCGAGCAGCCCCTCGCCAACCTCCACGCTGGCGATGGTGCCGAGGCGGTGCACCTTCATTCCCTCCTTCACGAGGTCGGTGGGTCCGAGCAGCACGGCTCCGACGTTGTCTTCCTCGAGGTTCATCACCACGGCCTTCACGCCGCAGGCGAACTCCAGAAGCTCGCCGGCCTCTGCCCCGGTAAGCCCGTAGATGCGGGCCACGCCGTCTGAAATTGTAAGCACATGTCCGACCTCCTCCCATTCAGGAGTGGTGTCGATGCCCCTGAGCTGTTCCAGCAGGAGATCGGAGATTTCACTTGCTTTGATAGTTTGCGCCATTATACTAATCTGTTGTTGCTGATAATAAACTGCCGGCGTATCTTATCCAGACGATGACGCACTGACGCGTCAAGCTGGCGGCCGCCGGCCTCGATCACGAAGCCTCCTACGAGGCAGGGGTCAACGGTGGTCTCGATGACAACCTTGCGGCCGAACTGCTCCTCGAGCAGGGGGCGCAGGCGGTCTTCGAGCCCGGGTGCGGGTACGGCCACGGTCAGGGTGGCCCTCAACACTCCGATGGAGTCGTAGTACAACTGAAGGAAAGTGTGGAAGATGCCGCGCACGTACTCTACCCTGCCCTTGCTCACCAGCAGTTCCATGAAACGCTGGATTTCGGGTTCAAGGACAATGCCGGCCATATCCTTGCCGCTCAGGAGCTCACGCACCTGGGCACTCACGCGCTCACCACCTCCGGTCTCCTGGACGTAGCCCAGAAGAGCCTTGGCGTAGCGCTTGGATATGATGCCGGTATTCATCAGTTGATATGGCTATGTGACACTTCCTCGACCATCCTGTCGATGAGCGAGAGCTGGGCTCCCGCGTCGGACAGGTCCTTTTTCACGAGCTTCTCCGCAACCTCCACGCTTATGGACGCAACCTCGGCGCGTATGTCGCGTATGGCTGACTCGCGTTCAGCCGCTATCTCCACCTTCGCATGCTCGATCATCTTCGCGGCCTCCTGGGCGGCCTGCTCCTTTGCCTGGGCGACTATCTGGTCGCGGGTGCGGGAGGCCTCCTGAAGGATGCGGGTCTGCTCGAGACGGGCCTGCTGCAGCATCTGCTCCTGCTCGGTGGCAAGTGCGGCGAGCTTCTCTTCAGCCTCCTTTGCCTTGGCAATGCTGGCGTTGATGCGCTCGCTGCGCTTCTCCACCGATCCTGTGATCATGGGGAAGCCGAATTTTGCCAGGACGATGAAGACGATGACGAAGATCAGCGTCATCCAGAACAGCAGTCCGAAATCTGGTGTGATGAGTGACATTGCCTACTGTGTGATACCGATGAGGCAGACAAGGATTGCGAAGAGACATGCACCCTCGACGAGCGCACCGATGATGATGGCGGTCATACGGTAGTGGCCTGCCTGCTCGGGCTGGCGTGCGCCTGCCTCGAGGGATGCCTTACCGATCTTGCCGATACCGATTGCGGCTGCGATTGCTGCAACACCTGCTGCCACTGCGATGCCTGCTTTTCCGAGAGCTGCACCGGCAGCTGCCTGAAGAATCATTGAAAGTAACATAAGTCTATGAGTTTTAAATTGTTATTCAGTTTCCGGCTCCTGCCTGCTGAGTCCTATGAACACAGAGGAGAGCATTGTAAATACGTATGCCTGGAGGAATGCGACGAGCAGCTCGAGGCAGTCCATGAACACTCCGAAGAACACCGCTATGAAGCTCAGTCCGGCATTCATGGCCGCGCCCAGCTCGGCGGTGAGGAACACCACCGCAACCACTCCGAGAAGCATCACATGCCCTGCAAGGATGTTGGCGAAGAGCCTTATCATCAGCGAGAAGGGCTTGGTGAACATTCCTATTATCTCTATGATGGGCATCAGCGGGAAGGCCTTCAGGAAAATGGGCACGTCAGGCCAGAGTATGTCCTTCCAGTAGTGCTTGTTTCCGAAGACGTTCACAGCTATGAACGTGCATATAGCCAGCACCAGGGTGATGGCTATGTTGCCCGTGATGTTGGCGCCGAACGGGAAGAACGGCACTATTCCCATCAGGTTGTTGATGAATATGAAGAAGAACGCGGTTAGCAGGTACGGGCTGTAGCGCTTGTAGTCCTTGCCCACGCAGTCCTTTATGATGTCGTCCTCAACCATCGTCACGAGCATCTCGATGAGGCCGGCAAAGCCCTTGGGCGCCTCCTCGGTGGCATCGTGCCTGCGGTACCAGCGGGCTCCCAGCAGGATTACCAGCAGCACGATGATGCTGTTGAACATCAGGCCGAACACGTTCTTGGTTATGGAGATGTCGAGAGGCTTCTCGAGCTCCTGACCGTGCACCTCGACCAACTTGCCCTCGTGCGGCTCGCCCGCCTGGGCTATGCGGAAGCCCTCGTAGGTCTCGCCCTCCGCGATGTGGCGGGAGCTGAAGCAGTGCCATCCGGTGGCCTTGGAATGCACGATGACCGGAAGATACACGCACACCGGCTTGTCCTTTATGGTGGTGACGTGCCACTCGTAGCTGTCGCCCACATGGCCGAAGAGATACTCCTGCATGTCAAGTTCGGCCGCTCCCGCCATGAACGGGAACAGCAGCGCAAGCAATATGAGAAGCAGTCTCTTCATCACACTTCGGCACAGATGCTCATTTCGTTGTCCTTGAGGCGCATCACGCCTCCTATTATGTCAAGGGACTCCATTTCCTCCCCTGTGCGCCACCTGACGCTGCCCTTCAGCAAGGTGGAGATTATGGGCGCATGGTTCACCAGCACCTCGAACTCACCCATCTCACCGGGCAGGAACACTGCATCGCAGCTTATCTCGCGTGACCACTCGGGGGTCAGGATCCTGACTTTTATCATTATTTCGCGGCGGCGAGTATGGCCTCGCCCTTCTTGATTGCGTCCTCAATTGTTCCCACGTTCAGGAAGGCCTGCTCGGGGAGGTAGTCACATTCACCGTCAAGGATCATGTTGAAGCCCTTGATGGTGTCCTGTATCTCGACCATCACGCCCGGAACTCCGGTGAACTGCTCTGCCACGGCGAAAGGCTGGCTGAGGAAGCGCTGCACGCGGCGTGCACGGTTCACGGTCAGCTTGTCCTCGTCAGAGAGCTCGTCCATGCCAAGGATGGAGATGATGTCCTGCAGTTCCTTGTTGCGCTGGAGTATCTGCTTCACGCGCTGGGCGGTGTTGTAGTGATCCTCGCCCACGATGTTGGGGTCGAGGATGCGGGAGGTGGACTCCAGAGGGTCCACAGCGGGATATATACCGAGCGCCGTGATCTTACGGCTGAGCACCGTGGTGGCGTCGAGATGGCTGAAAGTGGTGGCGGGAGCGGGGTCGGTAAGGTCGTCGGCGGGCACATACACTGCCTGCACCGAGGTGATTGAACCGTTCTTGGTCGAGGTGATGCGCTCCTGCATGGCACCCATCTCCGTCGCAAGGGTAGGCTGGTAGCCCACGGCTGAAGGCATACGGCCGAGAAGCGCCGACACTTCGGAACCTGCCTGGGTGAAACGGAAGATGTTGTCGATGAAGAAAAGTATGTCGTGAGGCTCCTCAGGATTGCCGCTGTCGCGGAATGACTCCGCCATGGTAAGGCCGCTGAGTGCCACCGAGCTACGTGCTCCGGGGGGCTCGTTCATCTGGCCGAACACCATCGCAACCTGGCTCTTGCGAAGCTCGTCCTTGTCGATGAGAGAAAGGTCCCACTTCCCCTCGGCCATGGCCTTGTTGAAGTCCTCGCCGTAGCGGATGACGTTGGACTCTATCATCTCGCGGAGGAGGTCGTTGCCCTCGCGGGTACGCTCACCGACTCCGGCGAACACCGAGAATCCGTTGTGCTTCTTGGCGATGTTGTTGATGAGCTCCTTGATGAGCACGGTCTTGCCCACGCCGGCACCTCCGAAGAGGCCGATCTTGCCTCCCTTGAGGTAGGGTTCCAGCAGGTCGATGACCTTGATGCCGGTATAAAGCACTTCCTGGCTGGTGGTGAGGTCTTCGAACTTCGGGGGCTCACGGTGGATGGGCAGAGCGCCCTCACGGCTGAGGTCGTCGAGACCGTCGACAGAATCGCCGGTGACGTTGAGCACGCGGCCGCGGATCTGCGCTCCCACGGGCATGGTGATGGCTGTGCCGGTAGGCACCACCTCGAGGCCACGCTGGAGGCCGTCGGTGGAGTCCATCGCCACACAGCGTACAGTATCTTCTCCGATATGCTGTTGAACTTCAAGAATGACGGTTCTGCCGTCCTGGCGCTTCACCTCGAGCGCCTCGTGGATACCGGGGAACTGGGGTGCGTCATTCCCTGCCTCAGGGGCCTCGAAATGAACGTCCACAACAGGACCGATGATCTGCGAAATTGTTCCTTTTAAAACTGCCATTTTCTGCCAGGCTATTAATTTCGAACTACAAATGTAGTTATTTTTCCGCGAAAGAACCATTTTTAGTAAATTCGCGGTATGAAACGAATACCAGTCCTCGCGGTCGTCCTGGCCGCCCTACTGTGCCTGACATCCTGCTCAGGCAAGCACATCGAAGTGGAACGGATATGGGACAAAGGCTACAGCGCCTTCCCGTCGATAGTCGAATTCAACGGCAGCTACTATGTGTCCTGCCGAGAGGCCAAGAGCCATATTTTCGACGACAAGGGAAACGCCGAGGGCAAGGCGAGGATACTTGTATCGAAGAACGGAAAGCGCTGGAAGTCAGCGGCATTGCTCGAGAAGCCCGGCACCGACCTGCGCGACCCCAAGCTCAGCGTCACTCCCGACGGCCGGCTCATGGTGACGATGGGCGGCTCCGTGTTCGAGAACAAGGAATGCGTGTCATACTTCCCGCAGGTTGCGTTCAGCACCGACGGCAAGACCTTCACCGACCCGTCTCCCGTGAAGTTCGACGAGAACATCACCGACAACAAGGAATGGATATGGCGCCTGACCTGGCAGGGCAGCACCGGCTTCGGCGTGACCTACGGCGACCACTTCGCCCTCGTGAAGACCACCGACGGAGTCAACTACGAGATGGTCAAGGAACTCGAGCTCGACAGGGCCAACTTCCCCGGAGAGAGCACCATACGCTTCGGAAGCGACGGCAGGATGTACATGATGGTCCGCTGCGACTCCGGCGACTGCCTCGGCCGCTGGGGCTGGAGCGATTTCCCCTACACCGACTGGACCTGGACCGACATGGACTTCCATCTCGGAGGCCCCGACTTCATACTGCTTGGCGACAAGGTGGTCGCAGGCTCAAGGTACCACTTCCCTAACGGCAAGTGCCGCACCATGGTGCTCACCGGCAACCTTCAGGGCGAGTTCGAGGAACGCTATCTCATGCCCTCAGGCGGCGATACGAGCTACCCCGGATTCATCGACATGGGCAAGGAGCTCTGGATGGTCTACTACTCCTGCCACGAGACCGCGAAGGGCGGCTCACATGGCACGATATACGATTTCGACCCCAAGGCCAAGGAAGCTCCGAGGGCTTCGATCTACCTTGCCAGAATCCCGAAAAGCCTCCTCTAGGGTATGATTTTTGCAAATATACAACACACGTATTCCGATTTTCCTATAATGAAATTCCACCATTTCCTATTGCTGGCAGCGTTGATACTGCCGCTTTCGGGCTGCAAGGAAGCCCACAGCTCACACGCGGCACGCCAGTACTCAGTCATGATCCTCAAACCCAGCTCGAGGCAGCTCTTCTCAAGCTATTCCGCAACCATCAGAGGCAAGCAGGACATCGACATCAGGCCCAAGGTATCAGGATATATAACCGACATCAACGTCAAGGAAGGCTCCCGCGTGACCAAGGGTCAGACCATGTTCGTGATCGACCAGACCCAGTACCAATCGGAGCTACAGACCGCAATAGCGAACGTGAACGTGGCAAAGACCGCCGTGGCCGCATCGGAGCTGACCCTCAACTCGAAGGAACAGCTCTTCGAGCAGAAGATCATCTCGGCATACGACCTTCAGATGGCCCGCACCACGCTTGAGCGCGACAAGGCTCAGCTGGCCCAGGCCGAGGCGAACGAGACCCAGGCAAGGAACAACCTCAACTATACTCTGGTGAAGAGCCCCGTCGACGGCGTGGTGGGCAGCCTCCCCTTCAGGGTGGGCACACTCGTGAGCCCCAACGACCAGACTCCTCTCACCACCGTTTCCGACAACTCCGAGATGTATGTATACTTCTCGATGACCGAGAGCATGGTGCTGTCGCTGACACGCCAGTTCGGCTCGCTTGACAACGTCCTCAAGAACATGCCCGACCTCCAGCTGCAGCTCAGCGACGGCTCGATCTATTCAGAGCCCGGTCGCATCGAGACCATAAGCGGTATCATCGACCCGTCCACCGGTGCGGTTTCCGTAAGGGCGAAGTTCCCCAACAAGGGCAGGCTTCTGCTTTCCGGAGGCTCAGGAAACGTCATACTCCCCCACCAGCAGTCAGACTGCATCGTGATCCCCCAGGCCGCCACCTACGAGGTGCAGGACAAGGTTTACGCATACAGATATGAGAACGGCGTGGCTAAGTCGCACATCATCAACGTGTTCGAGATATCGAACGGAAAGGAGTACGTGGTGCAGGGCGGCATAGCTGAAGGCGACACCCTCATCGTGGAAGGCGTCGGACTGCTCAAGGACGGCGCCGACGTGGCAATCAGGAAAATAGTCGAAGGAGAAGAGTAATGGGCATCAAGACTTTCATCGACCGCCCGGTGCTCTCCACGGTGATATCCATCGTGATAGTCATCGGCGGCATAATCGGACTGAACGCGCTGCCTATCGAGCGCTACCCGAACATCGCACCGCCTACCATCAACGTGTCGACCAACTACACGGGCGCGAGCGCAGAGACGGTGCAGAAATCAGTGATCGTCCCCCTCGAGGAGGCGATCAACGGCGTGGAGAACATGACCTACATGTACTCCACCGCATCCAACACCGGTTCCGCCAACATCCAGGTGTTCTTCAAGCAGGGAACCAACCCCGACATGGCCGCGGTGAACGTGCAGAACTGCGTCAGCCGTGCCACCAGGTCGCTGCCTTCCGAGGTCAACGAGGTGGGTGTGACCGTACGCAAGAGGCAGACCAACATCCTCATGCAGGTTGCAGTGTACAGCCCCATGGCGTCCTACAACAACGAGTTCATAGCCAACTACATAAAGATCAACCTCGTGCCTGCCGTGTCACGTATCCCCGGCGTGGGCGACGTTGACGTGCGCGGTGCCGACTACAGCATGCGCATCTGGCTCAAGCCCGACGTGATGGCCCAGTACAAGCTCATCCCCTCCGACATCACGGCGGCGCTGGCAGAGCAGAACATCGAGGCTGCAACCGGCTCGCTCGGCGAGAATTCCGACAACACCTTCCAGTACGCGCTACGCTACAAGGGCCGTCTGGAGAAGCCTGAGGAGTTCGAGAACATAGTCATCAGGGCCCTGCCCAGCGGCGAGGTGCTCAGGCTCAAGGACGTGGCCGAGGTCGAGCTCGGTGCCACCTCCTATCAGTTCGTAGGCCGCGTGAACGGCAGCCCCGGAGCGTCGATGTCGATCTACCAGACACCGGGATCCAACGCCACCGAGGTCATCAACAACATCGAGAAATATCTCGAGGAGGCCGAGCAGGCATTCCCCATCGACCTTGAGATGGCGGTGCTCTCCAACAGCAACGACTTCCTGTACGCATCCATAAAGAACGTGGTCAGGACCCTGCTGGAGGCCATTCTGCTCGTAATCCTGGTGGTGTTCGTGTTCCTGCGCTCGGCCAAGTCGACGCTGATTCCCCTCATCAGCACGCTGGTTTCCATCATAGGAACTTTCCTCTTCCTGTATGTGTTCGGATTCAGCGTGAACCTCCTGACCCTGTTCGCGCTCGTGCTGAGCATTGGCGTGGTGGTGGACGACTCCATCATCGTGGTGGAGGCGGTGCACGCTAAGTTCGACGAAGGCTACACCTCGCCCAAACTCGCGTCAGTCGATGCCATGCATGCCGTGACATCGGCGCTCATCACATCGACCCTGGTATTCATGGCCGTGTTCATCCCCGTGTCGATGA
This sequence comes from Bacteroidales bacterium, assembly GCA_024401745.1. Lineage (GTDB taxonomy): Bacteria > Bacteroidota > Bacteroidia > Bacteroidales > UBA932 > Cryptobacteroides. The sequence goes on along the minus strand of JAKSKK010000004.1, from coordinate 12,613 downwards.
TGAGCGGAACTTCCGGCACCTTCTACACGCAGTTCGGAATCACCATGGCCGTGTCGGTGGGAATTTCGGCAATCAATGCGCTCACCCTGTCGCCCGCGCTCTGCGCCATGTGGCTCAAGCCTAAGAGCGGCAAAGTCGCCGGCAAGGGACTGTTCGCCCGGATGTCGATGGCCTTCGAGGCAGGATTCGAGGCCGTCAAGCGCAGCTACATGAAGGGAGTGATGTTCTTCCTGCACCACCGCTGGCTCGCACCCGTGATCGTGGTTGCTGGAGCCGTGCTCCTCGTCTACAACATGAAGGTCACCAAGACCGGCCTCATTCCCCAGGAGGACATGGGCGTCGTGAGAGTGGATGTCAGCACCGCTCCCGGCAGCTCGCTGTCCTACACCAGGGACGTGATGAACAGGATAGACCGCGACGTCATCCAGGACATCGACGAGAAGCGCGCGTATGAGAATTCGACGGGATTCGGCCTGGTATCAGGCTCAGGATCGTCCCACGGATCATTCACCATTCGTCTCAAGCCCTGGGACGAACGCGAAGGCAAGGAGCATTCGGCAGATGCCGTGATCCAGCGCATCAAGGACTACACCCAGGACATGAACGACGCCTCGATATTCATCTCGGCGCCGGCGATGATTCCCGGATACGGTGCAACGAACGGCTTCGAGCTCTATATCCAGGACCGCAAGGGCGGCGACGTGGAATCGCTCTTCAAGGTGACCCAGGACTTCATCAGCGATATGAACCAGAGGCCCGAGATCGGATCCATCAGCACCTCGTTCAACCCTAACTTCCCTCAGTTCCAGCTTGACCTCGACCCCGTGAAGTGCAAGAGGGCCGGCATATCCCCCAAGGAGGTGCTCAGCGTCCTCAACGGCTACTACGGCGGCCAGATGTCCACCAAGTTCAACCGCTTCACCAAGCTGTACCAGGTCATGGTACAGGCCGACCCGAGCTATCGCGAGGACAGGCAGTCGCTGAACAACGTCTTCGTGCGCATAGGCGACGACATGGCCCCCATCAGCCAGTTCGTGACCCTTACCAAGATTTACGCACCTGAGAGCCTCACACGCTTCAACCTCTTCCCCTGCATCAAGGTCAACGGCCGCGCCGCCGAAGGCTTCTCTTCAGGAGAGGCCATCCAGGCTGTGCGCGAGGTTGCATACGACACCCTGCCCGTAGGATACGGATACGACTTCGGAGGCATAGCCAGGGAGGAGGCCGAGAGCGGCAACAACACCGCCATCATCTTCCTCATCAGCTTCGTGCTCATCTACTTGATACTCTGTGCGTTGTACGAGAGCTACCTGCTCCCGTTCGCAGTTATCCTCATACTGCCGTTCGGTCTTGCCGGAAGCTTCCTGCTGGCCAGGGCGATGGGTCTTGAGAACAACATCTACCTCCAGACCGGCCTCGTGATGCTAATAGGACTGCTCGCCAAGACATCCATCCTCATCACCGAATACGCGGTAATGAAGCGCAGGGAAGGTCTTGGAATCGCAGCCGCCGCACTGTACGCCACAAAGGAGCGTTTCCGCCCCATCATGATGACCGTGCTCACCATGATAGTGGGTCTGTTCCCTCTGGTGGTCGCCAACGGCGTAGGAGCCAACGGCAACAACACCCTGGGTGCAGGCGTCATCGGAGGTATGTTCCTCGGAACGCTCGGCATCCTGTTCATGGTGCCCTCGCTGTTCATCCTGTTCGAGTGGCTCCAGGAAAAAGTGTCTCCCGCTAAATTCAAAGAACAATGCGAACTTGCAAGGAAATAGCAGTGGCGGCGGCAATGGTCCTCACCCTTGCCGGCTGCTCGGTATATAAGGAATATTCAAGCCCGGCGGAGTCGGTCGTAAGCGAGCTGTACTCCACCGGCAGCTATGAACTGGCTCCGGCCGACACCAGCACCATCGCCGACGTCAGCTGGCGCGACTTCTTCTGCGACGCACACCTGCAGAATCTCATAGCCACGGCGCTTGAGAACAATGCCGACATCAACACGGCGCGCCAGAGAGTCATCGAGGCCCAGGCCGCTCTGAAGGCCGCGGAACTGGCTTTCCTTCCATCAGCAAACGTCGCTCCGTCAGCCAGTTACCAGTTCAGCAGGCAAAGGTTTGACGGCTCCGCCTACAGCTACAGCATCCCCGTTGACGCAAGCTGGGAGATGGACCTCGGAGGCCTGCATAACCGCAAGCGAAAGGCCCAGGCCGCGCTCGAGAAGAGCGAGCTCTACGTCAGCAGCGTGCAGACCGAACTCGTGGCCTCGGTAGCCGAGAGCTACTACACCCTGCTCAAACTCGACGCCCAGCTGGCGATATCCCGCACCACCTCGGAATCGTGGGCGGAGAACGTGCGCATCATGAAGGCCATGAAGGAGGCGGGAATGACCAACGAGGCTTCAGTTGCCCAGACCGAGGCTAACGCCTGCTCCATCGAGGCCAGCCTGTTCGACCTCGAATATCAGGTAAGCGAGTGCGAGAGATCGCTCTGCGTGCTGGTAGGCATCAGCCCCACTCACATCGAGAGGATGCCGATCAAGGACAGCCCCGTGGCCACCAGCCTGGCATGCGGAGTACCGGTGCAGATGCTCTCGCGCAGGGCCGACGTCCGAAGCGCCGAGAACGACATGCGCATCGCATACTACGATACTCAGATAGCCAAGGCAGCCTTCTACCCCGCCATCAGGATAAGCCCGTCGGCAGGATGGGAAAAGGCCATCAGCTCGCCCGCAGGATGGCTGATATCGGCAGGCGCAGGCATAACCCAGCCGCTGTTCGCCAGAGGTACGCTGAAGGCGAACCTGACTGCGGCGGAGGCAAGGCAGGAAGAGGCCGCCACAGCCTTCAGGCAGGTGATTCTCAAGGCTGGCTCGGAGGTCAGCAACGCCCTTGCGCTGTGCGAATCGGCACAGGGAAAGACCGATGCCAGGGTAAGGCAGATTGCCGCACTTGAAAGCGCCGTCACAAGCACCAGGGCCCTGATGAGGCACTCGGAATCCACCTATCTCGAAGTGCTTACGGCACAGCAGTCGCTACTGTCGGCACAGCTGCTGCAGATATCGGACAGATACGACCTGATGCGCGGAACAGTGGCCCTGTACAGGGCTCTCGGCGGCGGTTCTAGATAATTGCGTCCATTATCTCGCGGTTGACCAGCGAGACTTCGTGAGAGTTGATCTCCGACTCGATTCCGCCGGCCTCCACGACATTCATGAATTCCTCGAATTCGTAGAAGTACTCATCCTTGTCAAGCCCCTCGCTGATCACGCTCGACGAGGCTGCGGGTCCGCGCCCCGAGCTGGGCGCCTGGTGAGGGTAGAAGGATGCCCTGCGGCATATATGCACAGCGTCGAGAAGGATGTTCCCGTCCTCTCCACATATCTCGGTAGGCAGCTGGCTGTCAACAACTTTCGAGAAAGAGAGCACCGCCGTCATGCCGGGATAGCCAAGCTCGACCGTGCCCTGCACGTCGGTGTCGCCATACTGCGTCGGATACTTTATCACATTGGACTTCACGCTCTCGGGGCGGCCGAATAAGGCCACTGCCGGGAAGGTGGTGTAGACGCCTATGTCGGCAAGGGCGCCGCCACCCATCTGAGGGTTGAAGGAGTTGGAAACCACGCCTTTCTTGAGGGCCTCGTATTTGGATGAGAACTGGCAGAATGATGAACTGAAATGCCATATCTTGCCAATATCCTTCATCTTCTCCCTCGCTGCCCGGAAATTGGGGTTCAAGGTTGAGATCATGGCTTCCATGAGGCACTTTCCGCTGCTTCGGGAGGCATCGACCATGCTGCGGACCTCGGCTGTATTGCAGGCCAGCGGCTTCTCGCACAGCACATGCTTGCCACCCCTGAGCACCGCCAGGGTGTAGGGGCAATGGGTCGAGTTGGGCGTGCCTATGTATATGGCGTCGATTCCAGGGCAGGCCGCCATCTCCTCGACGGAAGTGAATACCAGCGCGTCTGCGTCGAACACCTCAGGATGCCTGCCTATGAAAGTCCTTGCGCTCTCCGCGCTTCTTGAGCATACTGCAACAGCCTTGAACCTGGGGTCCTGAACCGCCCCCTTGAGCACCCAGTCGCTGATGCGGCCTGTACCCACTATTCCGAATCTTACCATAACGCGAAGATAAACAAAAATCCCGCAGAACCGAATCTGCGGGATTTCATTTGTCTGGCAAAGTGCCCTGCTACATGAGCACGAGACGGAACTGCATTGCCTCGGGGCTCCATTTGCTGTCAAGCTCGTAATTGAAATCACTGACAGTATAATAGATGGACACGCTTCCGATGTTGAACTCGTAGCTGATATGCTCTGAATAGAATTCCCAGATATCCTTGCCTTCCTTGTCCTTGACGCCGGTATTGTATTCATACTGCCATGTATAGGGCAGTTCCATCTGGCTGGCGTTCTTCAGGTCAAAGTCGAAGGTGCGGTACATCTTCACGAGGCCGGCATCGAAGATGTCCTCGGTCAGCTCAGGAACGTCGACGGTGGCATAGAAATAATTGTTGTTGTCTGCCTTTGTCTTGTTCCATGATGCCTCAGTCACATTGATGAGGATAGTCTGCATTCCAATGGGCTGTTCTTCAAAGCAGGAAGAGAAGATGCCCACGGATGCCAGAAGGACAATTGCTGTTATGAGTTTACGCATTGTTGATTGTGTTTTGAATTATCGGCGGGTGCTTGATGAAGCGGCTCGTGAAGCAGAAGAGCTTGTGGCGCTGCGACTCGTGCTGGTGGCGGCACTGCGGCTTGAGGTAGAGGTGCTGCGGCTGGTGCTGCTTGAGGGAGCGGCTGTGCGGCTGGTTGAACTGGTAGCTGCGCTGCGGCTGGTCGAAGGAGCTGCAGTCGTGGTACCGCGCTTGGTCGTAGAGGTTACGCCTGAAGCGTTGGTGGTACGGGTCGTGGTCTCCTGTGAGCCTGTATCGCTCACACGGCTCCTGACTGTGGTCTGGCTGGTAGCTGCCCTTGTGCCGGAGCTGGTAGCGCTTGACCTGGCGGCGCTGCTGCCTGAAGTCGTTGTCGTGCTGCGGGTTGTGGGAGTGGTGGTTGCTGCGCTGCGGCCGGTGCTGCCAGAAGTGGTTGCAGTGCGGCTTGTACTGCTTGAAGTAGCGGCAGTACGGCTGGTGCTGCTTGATGTGGCGGCTGTGCGGCCGGTGCTGCCTGAAGTGGTTGCAGTGCGGCTGGTGCCGCTGCTTGCAGTAGCTGCGGTACGTGAAGTGCTGCTTGCGCTGCGTGAAGCAGGTGAGCTGCTCCTGGTCACTGCTGTTTTCTCGTAGGTCTCACGGACGTCACGTGCATTGGCAGTACGGCTGGTGCTGCTAGATGCTATATTCGCATTGCGCACAGTGAATGAGCGCTCAGGATACTTGACGCCGTAGTCGTTGCGCATCATGGGTTTATACAGACGGTCGTAACCGGCATAGTGGCAGTGATTTGCATAGTGGAACTCATGGCAGTAACGATGGTTATGCATGAAGGTGTGCACGTATGCATGGTAGTGTGTCAGGTAGATAGGTGCGGGATGGCGGTAGTGGTGAGGCCAGTGATCCCAGTACCAGGGTGAGTGCCAGGGGCTGTAGTGTGCGCGGCCGAAATGTACATAGATTGCGGGAGTTGCGTAGAACACGGGCTCAATGATGTAGTTGGGGCCGTAGATGTAGGGATGGCCTATGATCTGGACGTATGCCTTGGTTGCGCTGCTGTATTCGCATACGAGGGTTGCCACGTCCTGGAACACGTTAGGTGCGAGGCATGCCTGGATCACGAACATGTGGTTGTGGCCTTCGACAGTCTCCATGACGCGCAGATAGTCTACGTAACCGTCATTGTTGAGGTCGAGGTTTGACAGCATGTATGAATCGTTGTTCAGGATGTCCTCGAACTCCTCGATGGTGTTGGCCTGCGCGAACGCAGCACCGACGGCCTGCAGGTCGAGGTAGAGGGAGATGTCCTCACTTGCGGCAACCACGCGGGTGGTCGTGGTAGTCGTGCGGGTCCTGGGCACTGTTACTGTGGTGTAATAGGCGCTGGTAGGGCCGACATGTGATGACTCGGTAACGATTCTTGTAGGACAGCAGCCTGCTGCGACTGCTGCAAGAAGAGTCAGAATGTATAGATAACGTCTCATGATAATGGGATTTTATAGACTGTTGCCACAAATATAGCAAACATTTTGCCACAATTCGCTAATTTTGCATCAGCATACAACCAATCACAAGCATGAAGCACATCTCAACACTGTCTATACTATTATTCTGCAGCATTTTAGCGCAGGCTCAGCCCAGTCTCTCAGGCCAGCTCGACACCTCTTATTTCAAGCAGTCGGACTTCGAATGGCATATCACTCCGAGGCACGACTACTCACGGACCCTCGTCGGAAAGTTCTTCCTCAGCCAGGCACACTGGGACCAGCAGTTCAAGCTGCGCGACAACGGCGAGCAGACCGTGTACATGAACTGCGGCCAGGCCCTTGAGGCAATCAAGGCCATGGATGCCATCACGATGGGCATGGACAAGGTGATCTATCTTGTAGGATGGCAGTACAACGGCCACGACTCCAAGTACCCTGCATTCTTCGAGTGCAACGAGGCCATCAAGGCCCCCGGCGACGAGTCTGCCCACGAGAGCATCCTGAAGCTGATGAAGGAGGCCAGGAAGTACAACACTTCCGTAAGCTTCCACATCAACATGTTCAACTGCTACGACGACAGTCCCCTCTTCGAGAAGTACAAGGAGGATGACGTGCTGGCCCGCCATATTAACGGCGAATACCTGCACTCCGACTGGGGCTGGACCGTCAGCTATGCCCGCGACTGGGCCACAGGCAATGCCCAGGCACGCCTCGACAGGCTCTGCGAGCTGTTCCCCATAGCCGAGTCCGGCACCCTGCACATCGACGCATTCCATACCAACGTGCCAGTCCCTGTAGTCGAGGGCGACGAGATTGTGATCAGGTACATGAGCCCGATCAGCCCTTACCACAAGCTCACCGTGGAAGACGAGATAGAAGCCCAGCTGAACATAATCAAGTATCTTGATGCCAAAGGCATAGACGTCACCTGCGAAGGCTGGTCAAACGATGCGTTCAGCGGATACATTCCCGCAGTATGGCACAAGACTGTCAGGGACCTCTATCTGACCATGACACCAAGCCAGATCGGCGGCACCAACGCGGACTACATGGGAGACGTGTTCGGCCGCAACGTGAACACCGAGCAGGCTTTCAAGGACGGTGGCGACACCATGGCGGAGAAGACCGAGACCTTCAAGAAGGAATTCTGCCGCAAATCCCTGCCCTGCATGTATCTCAACACCCTCACCCCCGTAGCATACGTGGCCAGCAAGGACTGCGACGACGCCGAGGCCATATTCAGCAACGGAGTCAGGACCTTCTTCATCGAGGAAGGCGAGAAGTTCTTCATGTACAAGGACGGCGAGAAGATGGCCGAAGACGGCAACCTCTTCATCCCCGCCCTGTGGGCCGGCGAAGGCGTGGTTGTAGCGTACAGCGAGAACGGTTACGAGAAGATGGAATGGACAGTGCCATCGGAGATCAAGGTCATGTCCCATGCCAAGGCATACGTGGTCGACGCGGAAGGCCAGCACTATGCCGGAAAGGTCAAGGTGCGCGGTCGCAAGGTGACCCTCTCGCTGAAGCCTGGAGAGATGCTCAGGCTCGAGTTTTCCAACGTCAATTCTTTTTGACGTATATTATTATTATCTTAGCATTTGCATACGGATCACTCCCGAAAATCTAAAGATCGAAAAGATATATGAAGAAGCTTTCAATCATCGTCATCGCGGCATCAGCGCTGCTTATGAGCGCCTGTGGCCCCAAGGATCCCGGCCTGAAGGATGCCTACAAGAATTATTTCAAGATCGGTGTAGCCGTCACCGAGCGCAACGTAGCCGACTCAGTACAGTCCGCACTCATCCTCAAGGAGTTCAACAGCGTCACCGCCGAGAACTGCATGAAGCCCGGCGAGATCCATCCCGCTCCCGGAGTCTGGAATTTCGAGAAGGCAGACGCCATCGCCAATTTCTGCCGTGCCAACGGCATAAGGATGCGCGGCCACAACCTCGTATGGCACAGCCAGTTCGCAAACTGGATGTTCGAGAAGCACGATGAGAACGGCAACCCCGTTGTCGAGCTTGACGAGAACGGAGACACCGTATTCGTCGAGAAGCCCGACTTCGCCGCCTTCTTCCGCATGCCCCGCCCCGAGCCTCAGCCCGGCCAGGAGTTCGATCCTGCAAAGATGCCCAGAATCACTCCTCCCATGATCAAGGTTCCCAAGTACGTTCAGGCTACCAAGGAAGAGTTCTACGACTCCCTCAAGGCCCACATCAATGTGGTCGTGAACCGCTACAAGGATGTCATCTACTGCTGGGACGTGGTCAACGAGGCCATGAGCGACTCCGACAACATCGAGGCAACATACGAGGAATCCTTCCGCCAGTCACAGGCATACCAGCTCTGCGGCGACGAATTCATCAAGAACGCATTCATCTGGGCACACGAGGCTGATCCCACTGCCGGTCTGTTCTACAACGACTACAGCGCATGGACTCCCGCAAAGAGGACCTACATCTACAACATGGTCAAGAAGCTCCAGGCAGAAGGCGCGCCCATCACCGGTATCGGAATGCAGGGACACTACAACATCTACGACAACCCCGTCATCGAGGACTTCGAGACCGCCATCATGATGTATCTTGAACTCGTGGACGACCTCCAGATCACCGAGTTCGACATCCGCATCAACGAAGAGGCCGGCGGTTCACTCACGTTCAGCCGTGGCGAAGGCCAGGAATACACCGAGGAACTCCAGAAGATGCAGCAGGACAAGTACGCACAGATCTTCGATGTGCTCCGCAAGTACAGGAAGAACATCTCATGCGTGACATTCTGGAACGTATGCGACCGTGATTCATGGCTCGGTGCAAACAACTTCCCTCTGCTGTTCGACAAGGACAACCAGCGCAAGCCCGTCTACTACACAGTACGCGACTTCGAAAAATAGTCGCTGAAGGGAAAACGGAACCCAGATGAAAAGACGTAGATTCTTGAAGATTGCCGGCCTTACCGCATCGGCATTCGGTTTTGGCGGCATTACCGCCAAAGCGGCGGATTCAGATATGAAAGGTCAGGCTGGCTTGAACCTCAGCCCACAGGACTCCGCTCCTGCACAGCCCCCTGTTCCAGCTTTCGACCAGGCACGGTTCGAGCGTAAGGTGGCCGATTTCGAGCCATCGTTCTATCCTGTCCGTGTTGGGCGCAAGAACGATGAAAAGGGAATCGGACATGGATGGTACCACCGCCTGAAGATACTCCACATCTCTGACACCCATCAGTACAATGCCTTGATAGAAGAGGCCGTGACTCTTGCCCAGGGACGATGCGACGTGATCTGCAACACTGGAGACGATGGCAACGGATCCGAGAAAGTGGAACGTGGGAAATCCCTCGAGTGGCTTGAAAAGGCCTCCAACGCTGTCAGGAACGCCAATGCCTCCAATGTCCCCTACCTGGCGGTCAAAGGCAACCATGACGTATGCAACATCCTACGGTCGGACTACCGCAATTCGGTCGGTTCCCTTGTGGAAGGATATGCCACCTCTGTCGTCTGGGGAAGCCCGGATGCCATGTACGGTCATTACGACATAACGATCAATGATTCGATAGGCACGGTCAGGTTCCTGATGCTTGACCCGTTCGACTATGAGGACGGTCAGTTCCCGTCAAAGCGTTCGTTCATGACCTGCACCTTCAGCCAGGCTCAGATCGACTGGCTGATCGAGACCCTCCGCGATGCAGCCGAGAAGGATTGCAAGGTCATAACCATGATGCACTATTCCTTCGGCGACAATTCCATCGGATTCAGTGAAACCGAAGCCAAACCCGATGCCGAATCATATCAGGACCCGTTCCTCATACCGGACATCATCGATGCTTTCCAGCATGGCACTGCCCTGAAAAAGCATTACCCGGACAGTCGAGGCATACAGGACATCCGGGTAAATATCAGGCCTTCTGATTCAAGGCTCGAGTATATCTGCCACCTGTTCGGCCACATCCACAGCAAGAACCAATACCAATGCCGTAAGCCGGACGGTTCCAAGGACTATGACATGCTCATGTTGGGTGAGGCCGCTCTCGGAGCATACGGTAATGCCCTCAACAAGGCTTACCGCTATCCTGACAGCATCAACGATATCGCATGCAGCATGATCGAGGTGGATACCGTAGAAAAATGCATCTACCGCGTTTCATACGGCTCATATCTGCCGTACGACGGAACTCCGGTCTCCCGGATCACAAAGATTCCGTATCGGATGAAGTGATTCTCTTTCTTCTACCAGTTCTTGCGCTCGAACGACCACTGAGGGAATGCGAGAGCCTCGTATTCGTCATTGAGGAAGAGCGCCGATGAGCCGGTATCACCCTTGAGCATCCAGTCAAGCCAGGTGCGGCAGACAAAGGCATAGAGGCCGGCGTGTGCCTCATAGTAGGTGCCGTGATGGCCGTCAAGGGTCGTAATCTTGACTATGGGCTGCTTATCGATGAGGGCGTAGTCGCCGATAGCGTTCTGGTAGGCCACGTCTGCGGTACCGCCGTTGAGGTACAGCATGGGTGTGTGCAGGTTGGCTAGATTCTTCTTGGACGCACCGCTCATCGACATCTCGCCTATGCCGGAGTTGAAGATGAGGCAGGTCTTGATACGGGGATCGTGAGCGACGGCAAGAACCTGGGCACCACCGCAGGACTGGCCCATGGCGGCAACCTTGTCAAGGTCGACCTTGTGGTAATACTCACTCTCGGGATTGGCATTCTGGTCAGTGATCCAGTCCATTGCCTCAAGAAGCTGCCTTGCGTATGTCCTGAAAGGTGCAGGAACCTCAGCCACAGCCTTCTTCTTATTCTTCTTGGCGGCAGCTTCCATTGCCTTACGGGCTGCCTCCTGCTCTGCTGCACGGGCTGCCATCTCCTCTTCGGTATACGGGGCGAGCTGCTCACCGTTGCCCATTATGGCTACAGGCTTGGTCTCGGGGTACCATCCCCTGACAACACCCTTCCACTGGTTGTAGAACATGTCGTCGGGATAATCACCATAAGGGCCGATGGCAATGGCGATATAGCCGTACGATGCGACCTCGCTCAGCAGACGGCTCATCTCCAGGCTGTTGTTGGCGCAGGCTCCATTGGCATAGAGGAGCACAGGGATGCGGCCGTTTTCCTTTACACAGGCCTCAAGGTCGGCCGGCCTGTAGATCATGTGAGTGAGCAGGGTTGCATCGCCGACTGCTACGGACTTATACGGGCCGGTACCTCCGCACTCGATCACCTGGGACTGGGTGGTCTGGGCAGAACACAGCATGCAGGCGGCGGAAAGAGCCGCAACGAAAGATATTATGAGCTTTTTCATCTGATAAATGAACTGATTGTTTCCTATGATATCAAAGATACGAAAAAAAAGCCAACCGTAAGGATTTTTGTTACCCATGCCCATGAAGCCCATCATCTCGACGTGTGCGGGAATTGATGAAGAACCTGCGAACTGAGCGTCAGAGTGCATACGTCCGAGGGTGTCGGTCATACAATGGGGAGAGTGGTTATGGCGCATCTTCTTTCGCCGTTAAATCCCTGTATCTCAAAGAACTGCGGCGGTCTTCAAACTTGCGCCGACATTGTTAATATATGAAATGGCTGTGAATAGGTTGTGATTTACCTATTTTTCGCCAGACTTGATTGATTTTAACCCGTCTTTGGCATTGAGCGGAGTTACTACCTGCTTTCGGATATTTCCTTGGTCGAAAGTTCAGCGAGCATGTTCAGGACAAGTTCCTTGTTAGTCATATTGTCCCTGAGGTTCTCTTTTGTCAGCCCCTTGAATTTCTTATACTCTTTGGCGGACATATCAGACCAGGCCTTGTAGATGATGTCGGTCAGAGTGGCGAACTGGGGGCCTTCCTTCAGACCTCGCTTCTTCCATTCATCCGTGAGATCCTTTCTGATTTCAATGGACTTCAGACGCTGGTTTATCCAGTTGTCGGAATATCCCATGCGCTTGTAATCTGCCATTGCCTGTTTGATTGACAATTCAGGATCCATCAGCTGGTCAATTCTTTCTGCGGCAGTCCTGGCTACCCACTGTTTGACCGGTTCCGCTTTCTTTGACGGGACGGACTGAATAAGCCTGAAAAGCTGCTCGGTGTCGGCCACGTCAGTGATTCGTTGCTTACCGTCTGCAGCTGTTAATTTCAACCGGTTACAATTTGTAACCGTTTCATTCCCCTCTGCTTTCAGCCTGTTTTTCAAGACCTTCCAGTAATTCCTGGCATGTTCCAAGTCCGGTTGGTCAGTAAGAACACTGATGATGTCCACGATGGAGAAATACCATTTCTCCTCTTCCTCATTCCACGCAGTTCTGATTCTCCTGTCCTCAAACAACTGCAACGACTCTGTATTTCCCATAATTCAAAATTTGTTGACGGCGTAAACGATGTACGTTTGCGGCCCACCCACCACCCTTTGATGGCTACATTGGGGAAACAAAAAAACACCTGCGGCGCAGGTGCTTTCTGTGAGTCTTTATGGTAAGGGT
>JAKSKK010000039.1 GCA_024401745.1 Bacteroidales bacterium | reverse complement strand
CGGCTTCGGCCATGCCCATTTCTGATAGGAATCCAAGCGCCCAGATGCTTACAGTCAACGGGCGCTTGTTCCTTATTGATTGCGGCGAGGGTACGCAGAAGGCCATGCGTAAGGCCCACCTCTCATTCCTGAAGGTCGAGGCCATATTCATCTCCCACACGCACGGAGACCATCTTTTCGGCCTTTTCGGCCTGCTCAACTCCATGGCAATGTACGGCCGCAGCGGGAAGCTGGACATCTATGGTCCCCAGCCTCTCGGAAACATCCTGAACTTCTATAGAAACTACTTCGGCGAGGGCACCAATTTCGACATAGTCTATCACCCTCTCACATCCAGGGAGCCGGAACTCGTGCACACCAGCAAATGGGTGACTGTCAAGGCTTTCCCTCTCAATCACAAGATAGACTGCTACGGCTTCCGCTTTGACGAGATCGTGACCGCCCGCCACATGATGGAGAACCCGGAATACAAGGCGAAGTCCTACGCCTACTGCTCCGACACCGCTCCTTTCCCTGAGCTTCCTTCATGGGTAGCTGGCGTCAGCTGCCTGTACCACGAGGCCACATATCAGAACGAGATGGCCGACAAGGCCCTCTCCCGTTTCCACTCGACTACGGCCCAGGCCGCCGACTGTGCCCTCCAGGCTGGTGCAGGACGCCTCATCGTAGGGCACTACAGCTCCAGGATAGTCGATTTCGAAGCATATCTGGCCGAGTGCACGGCCATTTTCAAGGATACTGTCGCCGCCCGTGATGGCGATGTATTCAATATTTAGTATATTAGTGGCGTGAAACATATAGCAGCATTATTAATCGGGCTGTTGTCTGTGCTGTCTGCCACCGAAGGGACTCCTGAACAGAAGTACATCGACAAGTATGCCCCGTTGGCCATCTCAGAGATGGAACGTACCGGCGTGCCCGCCAGCATCACACTGGCTCAGGGCCTGCTGGAGTCTCAGTATGGGGAGTCCGAGCTTGCAAGCGAATTCAACAATCACTTCGGAATAAAGTGCCACTCCGACTGGAAGGGCGAGAAGACCTATTACGACGACAACAGGAAAGGGGAGTGCTTCCGCGTCTATTCCACCGCCGAGGAGTCTTTCAAGGACCATTCCGACTTCCTGCGCTACCAGAGCAGGTACGCTTCCTTGTTCGACCTTGCCCCCACTGACTATAAAGGCTGGGCAAGAGGCTTGAAATCAGCAGGATACGCTACCGATCCCGCGTATGCGGTAAAGCTCATCCAGCTTATCGAGGAATTCGAGCTCGACGAGTATGACCACGGCATGCCCGACCCGAAGGACCGCAGGTCAAAGGCCGACAGGGCAACGAGGTCAGTCGCCGTTCCGCAGTCGCCGCGTGAGATGGAGAAGCCTCATCTTGTAGACACCAACTACAAGGAGGAGTTCAGCTTCTCGATAACGAGGCCCACCTACGAGATGAACGGCGTGCCTTTCGTATATGCCATGGAAGGCGAGACCTACGAGTCCATTGCCTTGAGCCACGGGCTCTTCCGCAAGGAGATCCTCAAGTTCAACGACCTGAAGCAGGATACCAGGCTCGATCCGGGCACCATGGTCTATCTGCAGACCAAGAAGACACAGGCCCCCAAGGGCATAGACAAGTACATAGTAGGACCTGACGAGCGCATAACGCTCCGCGACATCGCCCAGAAGTATGGCGTGAAGGAGTCATCGCTCCGCAGCATCAACAAGTTCGGTTCTACATATATCCCTCTTGAGGGAGACACCATCCTTCTTCGCAAATGAAAAAGCTGACTTCGATACTGGCGGTTCTGCTGGTGCTGGCATTGGGTGCCGCCCTTTGCTGGAACTGGCTGCGTGACAACAAGCTGTCGAACTTCTCGACGGGTGCCGAACTCTACGTCACTCCCGGAATGACCGAGCCAGAACTTCGCGGCCTGATTGCCGAGAAGACCGGCCTTGTCAGCGAGAAGAGCCTCGAACGCAGCTTCAAGGCCAAGGAAGTCGCAAACTACCTCAAGCCCGGTCACTATACCATCAGTGCAGGCAACTCCAGCGTGTACGTCGCCCGCATGTTCAACAACGGCTGGCAGACGCCCGTGAAGCTCACCCTTTCCGGTAACCTCCGCCTGAAGGACAACATCGCCGCGAAGATTGCAAGCCAGATGCTGCTGGATTCGGCCACCGTGCGTGCAGCACTAGACGACAAGGACCTTCTGGCAAAGTACGGCTTCACCCCGAAGAACGTATTCTCGCTGATCATTCCCGATACCTACAACATCTACTGGACCGCTTCGATGGAAGAGATCTTCGACAAGCAGAAGGAAGCCTACGACGCGTTCTGGACCGAGGACAACATTGCCAAGGCACGCAAGCTCGGCATGAGCAAGGAGCAGGTGTCCATTCTTGCCTCGATAGTGAAGGGCGAGACCAACTACGAGCCCGAGATGCCAAAGATCGCCGGCGTCTATCTGAACCGACTCAAATGCGGCTGGCCTCTGCAGGCCGACCCTACCGTGGCATACTGCTTCGACTACAAGCTCAACCGTGTGCTCAACCGTCACCTCGAGGTGGATTCGCCCTACAACACCTACAAGCACAACGGTCTGCCTCCCGGACCTATCTGCGTTCCTGCACGCGCCTGCCTGGAGGCTGTGCTCAACCCTGACTTCGGTGGCAGCTGGGGCGATGGCAACATGTATTTCTGCGCCAGCGCCGCCTTCAACGGCACCCACGACTTCGCCCGCACCCTTGCCGAGCACAACGCAAACGCCAATGCGTTCCGCGCCGAGCTGAACCGCAGGGCCGCCGCGAAGAAGAACAAATAATCCGACCTGAACAGGGTATTTTGCTGTTGCTGGCACTTGATTTGTAGCGGAGTGTTTCAGCACTTCTAACCATAATATTTAGACAAACCCTTAAAATCTCAATATTATGGAAATCACCAAAACCTTCCAAGCAAGTCTTGAGAACAAACGACTGATGTTTGTTGAAATCGGGTTCGTACTGTCACTGATGGTAGTCCTGATGGCTTTTGAGTTCAAAAGCGCTGTTGGACACGGCAGCGGATTAATCCCCGTTCCCGCAGTAGTAATCGACGATGACGATGTCATCCCTATCCCTCTTGAGGCCCCTCCGGCAATGCCCGCTGTGGCTCTCCCCGCGCCCGATGAAATCATTATTGTAGACGACGTCGTTGAGGTTGACGATGTCTTCATAGAGACCGAGGACCTCGCTACCTGGGCCGTGAATATCGAGGACTACAAGACCGAGGTCATCGAAGAGGCTGCAGTCGAAGAGGAAATCCCTATTCATCTTGTGCAGGACAAACCTACTTTCCAGGGTGGTGATGCCAATACCTTCGCCAAGTGGGTCAACGAGCGCATCGTATATCCTGAAGTGTGCCGTGAGAACAATGTCTCAGGCAGGGTGATGCTCCAGTTCACCGTAGACAAATACGGCAACCTCGGTAACATCAAGGTGCTCCGTGAGATCGATCCTGCTCTTGCCAGGGAAGCCGTAAGGGTGGTATCCATGTCTCCCAAATGGGAACCCGGCCGCCAGAGAGGCAGAGCCGTCAACGTTACCTACACCTTCCCTGTGCAGTTCCAGCTGAAGTAGTGATAAAAACTGCAGATTTTTGCTAACTTTGGGCGTATGGAAGATCTTGTAAACAAAGCCAGAGAAATCGCCGCCCAGATATTGAGGGAGGAGTTCCGTTACGACGGGACTCCTTTCCTTCAGCATCCCGACGGTGTTGCACGCATCGTATCGGACGAGATAGGCCTGCCCGCAGAGTGTGTGGCAGCCGTTTATCTGCACGAGGCTACCCGCGCCCATAAGGACGTAGATATCAGCGCCTTCCCTGCCGATGTGCTCACGATCGTGGATGGCCTGAACAAGATCTCCACCATCAAGCCCAAGGATACCCGTCTTGAGGCCGAGAACTACAAGCGCCTCATAGTCCAGTATTCCACAGACCCCCGCGTGACGGTCATCAAGATCGCTGACCGTCTGGAGGTCATGCGCTCCCTTGCAATCTTCCCCAAGACCTCCCGCGACCAGAAGCTCCTCGAGACAATCATGCTCTATATACCGCTGGCCCATCAGCTGGGCCTGTACAACATAAAGCATGAGATGGAGGACATATACCTGCGCTATGCCGAGCCTCAGATGTACAGGCACATCACCGGCAAGCTCAAGGCTACCGAGAAGGACCGTGAGCGCCTGACTATGGAGTTCATCGAACCCCTGAAGAAGACTCTCGACCAGGAAGGCATCAAGTACAAGCTGAAGGTCCGCACCAAGAGCGCATATTCCATATACCGCAAGATGAAGGTGCAGAACGTGCCCTTCGAGGGTGTGTTCGACGTCTTCGCCATACGCTTCATCATCGACTGCGAGCCTGATCCCAAGATCGAGAAGGACCTCTGCTGGAAGGTCTATTCCTTCGTGACTCAGGAGTATGAGCCTGACCTGAACCGCCTTCGCGACTGGCTTACCAATCCCAAGCCCAACGGATACGAGAGCCTGCACATCACCGTTGCCAACAAGAAGGGCAAGTCCCTGGAGGTGCAGATACGTTCCCACAGGATGGACGACGAGGCCGAGAACGGTGCCGCCGCTCACTGGGCCTACAAGGGCATACAGCACGAGCAGACCATGGACCGCTGGCTTACTTCGGTGCGCTACAATCTCGAGCATCCTGCCGATGTGAAGCCCGAGGATGTGCCCACTCCTCCCAGCGGAGAGATATTCGTGTTCACTCCCACGGGCGAGCTGCGCATGCTCGCTGCCGGTTCCTCGGTGCTCGACTTCGCATTCAACATACACTCCAATGTGGGCGCCAGGTGCACTGGCGGCAAGGTCAATGGCCGTTCCGTACCTATCAGGGAGAAACTCAAGACCGGAGATGTAGTGGAGATCCTGACAGCCAAGAACCAGCGTCCCGGCAAGGACTGGCTGAACTGGGTGGTCACTTCCAAGGCCCGCAACAAGATACGCCAGGAGCTTGACATAGAGGAGCGCAAGGCCGCCGCCGACGGTCGCGAGATCCTCAACCGCCGCCTCAAGAACTGGAAGCTCGAGATGCCCGACGACGTGCTCTTCGAGTACATGAAGTCTCAGAAATACACGTCTGTTCTTCCTTTCATGGCCGCCATAGCCCGCGAGGAGGTGGATGTGAACGACATAAAGACCTATCTTCTGCACCGTGAGGAGCAGCAGGCCGCCAGGCTGGAGGCCCTCTCGGAAATCGAGAAGGTCAGCCACAACAATACCGACCAGTATTCAGGCAACGGCG
Source organism: Bacteroidales bacterium (assembly GCA_024401745.1). Lineage (GTDB taxonomy): Bacteria > Bacteroidota > Bacteroidia > Bacteroidales > UBA932 > Cryptobacteroides. The sequence continues at coordinate 10,530 of JAKSKK010000039.1, read as the reverse complement.
AGGACATACTCGTTATCAATGCCAGGAACGTCAAGGGTCTGGAATACAAGATGGCCAAGTGCTGCAACCCCGTGTTCGGCGATGACGTGTTCGGCTTCGTGACCCGTGGTCAGGGCATCACCATCCATAGGAACAGCTGCCCTAACGCTCCCAGACTCAAGGAGAAATACGGCTACCGCGTGCAGAAGGTTGTATGGGCCGACACCCCGGCCAAGGGCAGCTTCCCCGTGCTGCTGAAGATCGAGGCTTCTCTCGACCATGCCGTGCTTGCACAGGTAATGGACGTGATAGGGCAGTTCAAGGCCAGCATACGCTCGTTCAACGTGACCGAGCGTGAGCGCAATCATGTCCAGGAATATCTTATCACCACGAGAATACAGGTGCCCTCGAATCTGGAATACGACAAGATCGTCTCCCAGCTTCAGAGAATCCCCAAGGTCACCAAGGTCTACAGGGGCTAGAACTGGAAATAGATGAATGCCTGAAGGTCTGCAGTGATGAACTGGTAGACCAGGAACACTATTGCCACGACTGCGATGGCCATCACGGGCAGCGGCAGCATTGCGAAGTTGATGCGGTACCAGCGCTTCCAGCGTTCGGGCAGCCAGTGGATGACCATTCCCGCAATTATGAGAGCGAATACCTTCCAGTAGTTCTGGCAGATGGCCGGAATCTGCTCGAGGTTCCATGCCGAGCCGATCTGGTTGACCATGTTGGTGGCGGTGCGCCAGGCCTCCTCGTTTGCCGTTGCAGGGTCGAGGTTCGATCCGCTTCTGAAGAACAGGCGGGTGAAGGTTATGAAGATGAAGGTCTGGGTCACGCCCCAGATGTATCCGAGCTTCCGGCATCCCTTGCCCTTGAGCAGGTGGTAGATGAACCGTACCAGGGTGCCGACGAAGATCAGCGCCATCCACACGAAGAGCATGTTCCATACGGGCGCGGGGCTGAGCTTGCACAATGCGGCGAGCGCGCCTGTGAGCAGGGTCACGAGCAGCATCCTGAGCCACCAGGCCATATCCTTCCAGAACTGGTAGACTATCAGTCCTATGCCGTTCAGGCCACCCCAGATTATGAAGTTCCAGCTGGCTCCGTGCCACATTCCGCCCAGCAGCATGGTGATGAAGCGGTTGATGTTGGCGATTATCTTCTTCTTGCGCTCAGGCTTGAGCAGTGCGACGATTCCAAGTATGCCGGCGAGCCCCACGAATATGAGCGACACTGCCCACTGGCCGGAAAGGATGACTGCGATTATGGCGAAGAGTATGATCCAGAAGTAGGTGCCGAAGCTGGCGTTCCTGTTGCCTCCCAGGGGAATGTAGAGGTAGCTCTTGAGCCAGCGGCTGAGGCTCATGTGCCAGCGGCGCCAGAAATCCTGAGGATTGGCCGCCTTGTAGGGGGAGTTGAAGTTCTGGGGCAGATAGAAGCCCATCAGCATGGCCACGCCGATTGCTATGTCGGTGTATCCGCTGAAGTCGGCATATACCTGAAGTGAGTATCCGAACAGGGCGCAGAGGTTCTCGAAACCGGTGTACAGCAGGGGATTGTCGAACACTCTGTCGATGAAGTTCACGGCGATGTAGTCGCTCAGGATGATCTTCTTTGCCAGACCGTTCATTATCCAGAACACGGCGATTCCGAACTGCTTGCGGCCAAGGTGGAAGGGCTTGTACAGCTGGGGGATGAACTCGCTGGCCTTCACGATGGGGCCTGCCACCAGCTGGGGGAAGAAACTGACGTAGAAGCCGAAGTCCAGGATGTTTGTGACTGGCTTCACGTCGCCCCTGTACACGTCTACGGTGTAGCTGATAACCTGGAATATGAAGAAGGATATTCCCACAGGCAGGATGATCCTGTCGCCTCCGAAGATGTCGTGTACCTGAACTTCGATTCCGGTTATGCTGTGGAAGAAGTCGGCGAAGAAGTAGGTGTACTTGAAATAGCAGAGTATCAGCAGGTCGATGCAGATGCTGCATATCAGCCAGAACTTCCTGAGCGGCTTCTTCTGGGTCCTGCTTATCCTCCTGGCGATCAGGAAGTCGGAGCAGGTGACGAACAGCAGTATGCCCACTGCGAGGCCGCTGGTCTTGAAGTAGAACAGCAGGCTCACGAGGAACAGGAACCCGTTCCTGAGCAGGTGCTTGTTGCCTACCAGTGCGAACACCGCATATACCAGTGCGAAGAACGCCCAGAAGTAGAACTGGGTGAACAGCAGCGGCGAGTTGGGGTCGAAGCTGAAAAGCCTGCCGAAGAATGTTCCTATGCTACTCCAATCCATCGTTGTAATCCTGAATGATTGCATTGTACAGGAGGTCGGCCATCAGAACGTAGCCTTCCCTTGTGAAATGCAGCTTATCCTTCTTTATCAGCCCGCAGTCGCGCCAGCTGAGCACGGTGTTGGTCCCGCCCATGATGTCAAGCTGGTCGAACACGGCGCCGTCGAACTCCCTTGCCAGCTCGTACATGGCCTTCTGCACCGCGCGGGCGTTGGTGTTGTAGGTCATGCCGCGCCTTACATAGCGGTAGCTGTCGTTGTTGGTTATGAAGATGAAGGTGCAGTCAGGTGACTGCCTGCGTATCATCGCTATGAGTTCGCGGTAGTTGTCCTTGAACTTCTCGGGGCTGAAGTCCGCCGCGCTGCATGCGGAGTCGTTGATTCCAAGCCCGAATATGCAGAGATCGGGGTCTACCAGAGGGAGGTCGCGCTCCAGGTCCTCGGCGTCGTCGAGCCAGCTGCGTACCCTGGCACCGTTCACGCCTGAGGCATAGTAGTTTATGCCCCGGCGCCCGCTTATGGGCTCGAAGCCCGTGAGGGTGAAGGTCTCGCCTTCGGGAACGCTGAAATACACGTCCACGCTGTCAGTCTCGGCGGGCAGGTCGAAGATGTAGCTCTCGGGGTGCCAGTCGCTGGTGAACGACAGGGTGTCGCTGCCCGAGAGGATGTAGGGATGGGCGCTGCCACCCTTTGACGGGTATCCCATCACGCGCAGCCTGTTGAAGGTCCAGGTGGAGTCGGCGTTGATGCCCATGCCGAATGACACCCTTGCGGTGGAGTCGCTGGTGGTGGCGCCGAAGCCCGTGATGCCGTAGCGCGGTTTCTCGAATTCAGAGTCACGGGTCATCATGGGGCATTCCCAGCAGCCGTCGGCAGATGTGCGGAAGCTCTTGTCGGAGTTGGTGTGCGCCAGGCGCATGGGGAAGATGAATCCGCGCTCGCCCTTCATTTCGGGAGCCATGGCGGTCAGGTCCTCCATTATGCGGTAGCTGAAATGCCCGCCCTGTACGTGCGAGCCGCCTATGTGCCAGATGTTGAGATTGCTCTTGGATCCGTCCAGCAGGCTGTCGAGTTTGGTCAGGAATGCGTCGTGGGCCTCCCTTGAACCGGGGAAGTGCAGCTCTGACCTGTCGACATGCACGCATGACGGAAGGTCCGCAGGGAGTTCCTTCAGCGGCAGCTTCTGGGCCTGCAGCCATGCGCACAGCAGCAGTGCGGCTATGAGGCAGCAGTATCTTTTCATTTCCTGCGCAGTTTGTAGTAGTCGTAGAACAGCATCAGTGCATCGCTGAACATGTTGCCTACCTTCTCGGAGCCCTTGGGGGTGAAGTGGATGTAGTCAGGTCCTGCAAGCGCGGGGGATGCCTTCACCCACTGGACCATGGAGTCCTTGCCGCCCATGACCGAGTAGAGGTCCCAATAGGCTGCGCCGCAGGAGTTCACTGTGGCCTTGAGGGCCTCGATGTACTGGGGCAGAATGGGGTAGGTGGTGCGCTTGCCGGCCACTGTGGTGGACATGTCGGACGGGCCTATGAAGAGTATCACGGCGCCAGGAGCTGCCTTCTTCAGCAGCTCTATCTGCTTGCGTATGCTTTCGCAGTACTTGTTCACGGCCTCCTCGGTCTTGGTGTAGGGAACCGTGTTGCCGCCGTACTGCAGTATTATCATCTTGGTGCCGCTGTTCTTGAAGTAGGAGCTCAGCTGGCCTGAGTTGAGGCTGGTGAATATGGTGCCTGAGCATCCGCGCATGGGGATGTTGTCGACGCACACGCCGTGGTCGTTGTCGATGCTGATGCCGTAGAGGTCGGCTGCGCCGCTTATTGTCACGCTGGCCTTGGTGGTGCTGTCAGGCAGCTGGAACGTCATCTTGCACATGTCCTGGCCTGCGGCGGCATCCTGCTTCTGCCCCTTGACGCTGGCGTGGAGGCCGCCGCGCACACTGCCTGCGTACACGGTGAGCCTGTTGAAATAGCGGGCTGCTCCGGTGTTGGTCTTGATGGGATAGGGAGTGAAGGTCACGCTGCCTTCGAGCCTTGTCATACGTGCCATGGGGCCGTACTTGCTGGTGCCAGCGCGCAGCGACGGGTCGCCGAAGGCCATGAACTCCTCAAGCTCGGCGCTGGCCGCAAGTCCCTCGCGCAGAGTGAAATAACCCTTGGCCGGGAGAAGACCCACGCCGCCGCCTCCGAACTGTGTCTGGAGCCTGTCCCTTATGGCGCTGGTGATGCGGTCCTCCTCAAGCTGGGAGTCGCCGTAGTGAACGATGCGCACCTGCTGCCTGCCGGCATTGTCAAGAGCCTTGAAGAATGGGTCGAAGTAGCTGAGGTCGTCGCCGGGCATGATGAAGCGGGCCGGGTCGGTCCTGAGATACTTCTCGAGCTTTCCCTTCCTGGCAGTCTTCACGGCCTCCTCGCGCTGGGCTATGACCTCCTCGGGGCTCAGGATCTCCTCTTGCTTGGCATCTCCCAGCACTTCACTGATCTTGGGGAAGTGCAGCTTGGCGCCGCCTATCTGCATCCCGTCTGCGGGGAAGAATGAGCAGAGCACAGCCAGGAGTGCGATCACTCCGAATATGAACAGTACTATTCTGTGTCTTTCCATACTTTCAGATATTCTTGAAGCGCCCACATCTCGTCTCTGTAGTGGGCTGCCTGTGTAAAGTCCAGTTCTGCCGCCGACTTCTTCATGCGGCGCTTGTCCTCCTCGACCATCTTCTCGATCTGGCTGCGGGTCATGGAGCGGATCACTGGATCCTGCAGCACGGCGGCGAGGTCGGCCACCACGTGCCCGTCCTTGAATGCCGAGCCGGGGTCACGCTTGGAGTCGTGGCCGAATCCCACGGCAATCTCTCCGCGGCCGAGGTCTGAAGGATTGGGGATGTAGGTAGGGTCGTCGTATGAGTTTGCGGCTGACACGCGGCCGGTGGTGCCGTTTGCAAGGCGGGGATTCACGGGCTTGCCGCGGCGGTCGGTGCTTTCCTTGGTCGATGCCAGCTCGTTCACGAGGCTGTTCGACCTTGTCTGTATCTGCTGGGGCACTATGCCGTGCAGCTTGTTGTATTCGATCTGCTTCGTGCGCCTGCGGTTGGTCTCCCTGATGGTCTCGTCCATGCTCTTCGTTATGGAGTCGGCATACATTATCACCAGGCCGTTCACGTTGCGGGCGGCGCGTCCCGCCGTCTGGGTGAGTGCCCTCGTGGTGCGCAGGAATCCTTCCTTGTCGGCGTCAAGTATCGCCACGAGCGACACTGCAGGTATGTCCAGGCCCTCTCGCAGCAGGTTCACACCCACCAGCACGTCGAAGAGGCCCATCTTGAAGTCCTCGATGATCTCCACGCGCTCGGAGGTGTCGACGTCGGAATGAATGTAGCGCACACGCACGCCTATGCGCCTGAGATACTCGTCCAGTTCCTCGGCCATTCGCTTGGTGAGCGTGGTCACGAGCACGCGCTCGTCGAGTTCGGCGCGCTTGCGTATCTCCTCCACGAGGTCGTCGACCTGATGCTCGGTGGGCCGTACCTCGATGGGAGGGTCCAGCAGGCCTGTGGGACGCACTACCTGCTCGACCACGAGGCCTTCTGACTTGGCCAGCTCGTAGTCGGCGGGGGTGGCGCTCACATAGACCTTCTGCCCTGTGAGGGCCTCGAACTCCTCGAACTTGAGCGGGCGGTTGTCCGATGCGGCGGGGAGGCGGAAGCCGTACTCCACGAGAATCTCCTTGCGCGAATGGTCTCCGCCGAACATGGCGTGCACCTGGGGGAGGGTCACGTGGCTCTCGTCTATGAAGGTTATGAAGTCGTCGGGGAAGTAGTCCAGCAGGCAGAAAGGCCGTTCTCCGGGCTTGCGGCCGTCGAAGTAGCGGCTGTAGTTCTCGATTCCGGGGCAGTAGCCCATCTCCTTGATCATCTCGAGGTCATATTCCACCCTCTGCTTCAGGCGCTTGGCTTCCAGGCCTTTGCCTATCTCCTCGAAGTACTCGAGCTGCTTGGTGAGGTCGTCCTGTATATGTGAGACCGCGGCTATGCTGCGCTCCTTGGTGGTCACGAAGTTGTTGGCCGGGGCTATGCTCACTTCCTCGAGGGTCTCGAGATGCGCCCCTGTCACGGGGTCGATGAGGCTGAGGGAGTCGATCTCGTCGCCGAAGAACTCGACGCGCACCGCTTCGTCGGCACCGCCGAGGAAGATGTCTATGGTGTCGCCGTGCACGCGGAATGTGCCGCGCTTGAAGTCAACCTCGGTGCGGGAGTACAGGGCATCCACGAGCTGGTACAGCAGGCCGGTAAGGCTGCGGGTCTCGCCTCTGTGCAGGGTGATGGTCTGGGAATGGAAGTCCTCGGGGTTGCCTATGCCGTACAGGCAGCTCACGCTGGAGATGACTATCACGTCCCTGCGGCCGCTCATGAGGGCGCTGGCCGCACTCAGGCGCAGCTTGTCTATCTGGTCGTTGATCGAGAGGTCCTTCTCGATGTAGGTGTCGGTGGTGGGGATGTAGGCCTCCGGCTGGTAGTAGTCGTAGTAGGACACGAAGTATTCCACTGCGTTGCCGGGGAAGAAGGTCTTGAACTCTCCGTACAGCTGGGCTGCCAGCGTCTTGTTGTGGCTGAGAATCAGCGCCGGGCGCTGCAGCCTCTGGATCACGTTGGCCATGGTGAAGGTCTTTCCGGAACCTGTGACTCCCAGAAGCGTGACGTCGCTCACCCCGCTGTTGATGGCGCTGACGAGCTGGTCTATCGCTTCCGGCTGGTCTCCGGAAGGCTTGTACTCACTTTCAAGATGAAATTCCATCGTGGCTGCTGTAAATAATTTTGTAAAGATACTCCTTTTTTTTGTAACTTTGTCGTTCAATAAATCTTAAGTATCCTATGTCATTTATTGATGAAAGAATAGCACTGGAAGGCCTGACCTTCGACGACGTGCTGTTGATTCCCGCATATTCGGAAGTCCTGCCCCGTGACGTGTCTCTGAAAGGACGTTTCTCACGCAACATCAGCCTGAACATCCCTGTCGTGTCCGCTGCAATGGACACTGTAACAGAAGCGCCGATGGCCATTGCCCTTGCCAGGGAAGGTGGAATCGGCGTTATTCATAAGAACATGTCGATAGCCGCACAGGCTGCCGAGGTCCGCAAGGTGAAGCGTGCCGAGAACGGAATGATCGATTCTCCCGTCACCATCCACAAGGACCAGACAGTGGGCGATGCCCTCCAGCTCATGCATGAGAACCATATCGGAGGCATTCCCGTCGTCGATGGCGACAACTATCTCGTGGGTATAGTCACAAACAGGGACGTCCGTTTCCAGACCAACATGGAGGCCAGGATCGAGGACGTGATGACCAGCAAGGGCCTCGTGACCATTCAGGACAACCAGACGGACCGTGAGTTCGTACGTCAGATACTCCAGGAGAACAAGGTCGAGAAGCTGCCCGTAGTCAATGCTGAGGGCAAGATCGTCGGCCTCATCACCTTCAAGGACATAACAAAGGAGAAGGAGCACCCCAATGCCTGCAAGGACAGCAAGGGTCGTCTTCGCGTCGCTGCCGGCATAGGCATCACCAACGATGCCCTCGAGCGCGTGACCGCTCTGGTTGCCGAGGGTGTGGATGCAGTCGTGCTCGACTGCGCACACGGCCACAGCAAGAACGTCTTCACCAAGCTCAAGGAGATCAAGGAGAAGTACCCCAGCCTCGAGGTCGTAGTGGGCAACATCGCCACTGCAGCAGCAGCCAAGGCTCTCTGCGAGGCAGGCGCTGACGGCATCAAGGTCGGCATAGGCCCCGGAAGCATCTGCACCACCCGCATCGTGGCAGGTGTAGGCGTTCCTCAGCTCACCGCAATCTTCGAGTGCGCCAAGGAGGCTCACAAGTACGGCATTCCCGTAATCGCTGACGGCGGCCTCCGTTACAGCGGCGACGTTGTGAAGGCTCTTGCAGCCGGTGGTGACTGCGTCATGTGCGGTTCGATGTTCGCCGGTACCGAGGAGGCTCCAGGCGAGACCATCATCTACAATGGCCGTAAGTTCAAGACATATCGCGGAATGGGCTCTCTCGATGCAATGGCCGCCGGTTCGAAGGACCGCTACTTCCAGAGCAACGTCGAGGCCAAGAAGCTTGTTCCCGAGGGAATCGTCGGCCGTGTGCCCTACAAGGGAACACTCGAGGAGACCGTATATCAGCTCATGGGCGGCCTCCGCTCAGGCATGGGCTACTGCGGCGCTCACGACATCGCCGAGCTCCAGACGGCCAAGTTCACCAAGGTGACTGCCAGCGGCATGACCGAGAGCCACCCTCACGACGTAACAATCACGAAGGAAACCCCCAACTATTCACGCGGGGAATAAATAACAAACAATATGTACAACGGAGAAAAACTTAATCCGAAGCAGTTCGTTGCAACTGCAATAGAGGAAATCAAGGCTCAGGTCGGCAATGACACCGTCGTCCTTGGACTTTCCGGTGGCGTTGACTCTACTGTGACAGCGCTTCTTATCTCAAAGGCTATCGGCAACAACCTCGTCTGCATCTTCGTGGACCACGGTCTCCTTCGCAAGAACGAGTTCGAGGACGTTCTCGAGAGCTACAAGGGCATGGGCCTCAATGTGGTTGGCGTACGCGCAGCTGACCGCTTCTTCGCTGCCTGCAAGGGCATCGTCGATCCCGAGCTCAAGCGCAAGGCCATCGGCAAGACCTTCATCGACATCTTCGCCGAGGAGGCACGCAAGGTCCAGGATGCAAAGTGGCTTGCCCAGGGCACAATCTGGCCCGACATCGCCGAGTCACACTCAGACAAGGGAACCATCAAGAGCCATCACAATGTAGGTGGTCTTCCTGAGGACCTCAAGTTCGGTCTCGTTGAGCCTCTGAAGTATCTCTACAAGTTCGAGGTACGCGAGGTGGGCGAGGAGCTTGGTCTTGACAAGTACTTCCTTGGCCGTCATCCTTTCCCGGGTCCCGGTCTTGGCGTACGTTGCCTCGAGGAACTCACTCCCGAAAGAATCCACATCCTGCAGGAGGCTGATGCAGTGTTCATCAACGCTCTTCGTGCAGAGGGCCTCTATGACAAGATCTGGCAGGCAGCAGTAGTTCTCCTTCCCGTACGCAGCACCGGCATCAAGAACGGCGCCCGCACATACGAGAACGTGGTTGCCCTCCGTGCAGTCAACTCTGTCGACGCAGTCACCGCAGAGGTCGTTCATCTTCCCATGGACTTCCTCATCAAGGTTTCTGAGGAGATCATCGCGAAGGTTGACGGCGTGAACCGCGTGGTTTACGACTGCTCACCCAAACCGCCCGCAACAATCGAGTGGGAATAGTGGCGAGGAGACTTCTAGTCATACTGATACTTTTACTGGGTGCCCAGCTTCTGGCGGACGCCCAGTCTTCTGTTTCCCTTGGCAGGGAGGCGAAGGGGCGTCTGAGCATTCCTGCGCCCAACGGCAGCATGGAGAAGCCCATTGGCACTGCCATAAATGCCGACGCCAGCCCCATAGAGTACGGTAAGTATACCGACGACAAGCTCAGCCAGCTCGAGAAGGAGATGGAAGCCCGCGAGTGGGGGAGCGAGGACACGGCATGGGAGCGCGCCCGCAAGACCGACACCAAGGATGCCTATCAGCGCTACGTAGCCATGTATCCCAATGGTGCGCACAGGCCGCAGGCCTCCCAGAGGCTGGTCGACCTGAGCGTCGACGACATCTTCAACAACGACCATGGCAGCCTCCCGAAGATGAACCACGTCGAGAAGGACGACGACTCGCCCACGAGCACCATAACCATAGAGAATGCCACCCGCTATCCTCTGACGGTGATGTACAGTGGTGCCGAGAGCAAAAGCATCGTGATCTCTCCCGGTGCAAAGAGCACCATGACCCTGCCGAACGGCAGGTACAGGATTGCCGCCTCGGTGCCGGATGCCTTCGTGCGTCCCTTCGCAGGCAGCGAGACATTCAGCGGCGGACGTTACGAAACCGGATACGTGATAGTCAGGAACGGCTGGTATTGAACAGACGCGAGTCACTCGCGTGTGTACAAGAAGAGGTCGACTAAAAAAGGGTCGGCCTCTTCTTTTTATGAGCGAAGCTCCGCAGCGGCAGCAGCCTGCCTCTTCGAGGACTCCGCTCACTTCGTTCGCTCCGGCCCCTTCCACCGTTTCCTGCGTCCCGCTAACGCGGAACTTGTCTCCGGCGGACCCTTCCCCCTGCCCGTGTCGAGGGCACTGAAAAAGTCCCTGATTATTGCGTAATCATCCAGTGAATTATCAAT
>JAKSKK010000038.1 GCA_024401745.1 Bacteroidales bacterium | reverse complement strand
AAGCCTGCCGCTAGCGTTCATCCTGAGCCAGGATCAAACTCTTCTTTGTATATTTAAGATTCTTAGCTTGACTCCTGACGCCTTCTTAATCCTTAAAAGAATTAACGCTCTCGAATTATTAAATTTCGGTACTTGCTTGTACTTATCTTTACAATATTGTCAATGAGCTATTCCCTTCGCTTTCGTAAGGGACGGCAAAGATACGCACTTTTTTTTAACTCACAAATTTTTTACGCTTTTTTTGTTAAAAATCTCTCATTTAGTAACTTTGTTATATGGTTTCACTTTGGAAGATATTCGGAGTTTTCGCAAAAATAGGTGCATTCACCATAGGCGGAGGCTACATGATGGTCCCCGCAATCGAGGCTGAGATAAGAAAACACGGCTGGATTTCAGACGATGAACTGCCGGACATAGTGGCTCTTTCACAGTCCGCACCAGGCCTTCTCACGGTCAACATGTCAATATTTGCCGGATACAAGCTCCGTGGCGTCCCTGGCAGCATAGTGGCCACCCTGGGGTCGATCGTCGCGCCGTTCTTCATCATCCTGGCCATCGCGATGTTCTTCGCCAGCTTCAAGGACAACGCCGTCATCGAAGCCATATTCAAGGGCGTGCGCCCCGTGGCCGTGGCCATCATCGCGGCATACACGGTCAAGCTCGTCCGCAAGCACAGCAGCTGGTGGCAGTGGGCCATCACCCTGGCAGCCCTCGCCGGCATAGCGCTGCTCAAGATCTCGGCAATCTACATTCTGCTCACGATAATAGTGCTGGCCGCAGCGCTGGCATTCTACAGGCAGAGGAGGGCCTCAGGGAAATGACGGCACTATTCCTTCAGCTTTTCTGGCGCTTCTTCATAATCGGCCTTTTCACCTTCGGAGGCGGATACGCCGTGATAGGCATAATCCAGAGCGAGCTGGTCATCGCGCGCGGGTGGATCAGCGAGAGCGCATTCACCGACATCGTGGCCATCTCGCAGATGACCCCCGGCCCGGTGGGCCTGAACTGCTCGACCTACGTGGGCTACGAAGTGCTCAAGGAAGCCGGCGCCAGCGAGTTCCTGGCATCCCTCGGCTCGCTCACCGCATCGCTCGCCATAGTGCTGCCCAGCTTCATCATAATGCTGGCCATAGTCAAGTTCTACGCGAAGTTCCACGAGACGCCCATATTCCAGAGCGTGCTCGCCGGACTGAGGCCCGCGGTGGCAGGACTGATCGGCGCGGCAGCGGTCGCCCTCATGGTCAACCTGCAGCTCGGAGACGGCTTCAGCGCAAGCATCGTGGCATCCAACTTCCCCGACTGGAAGTCATGGGTGCTCTTCGCTGCGGCATTTGCGGCCTATACATTCCTAAAGGCCGGCCCCATGCTGTTGCTTGGAGCCGGCGCTATAGCTGGATTCTTTATCTATTACCTGTTCTAGCAGTTCTGCTCTGCTTCCTCTACAGCCTTGAAGTACTTGTAGGAATTGAGCTTGATCTCGCCTACAGCGGCCTCGTCGCACACGATTGTGCCGGCGGGATGGAGCTGTAGTGCAGATACCGTGCAGTAGTGGCTTGTGGGGCCCTCAATGGCGGCTGCGAGCGCACGTGCCTTCTTGGGACCGAATGCAAGGATGACGACCTCCTCAGAGTCGGTGACTGTAGCAACGCCTACTGAAAGGGCCTGCTTGGGAACCTGGTTCATGTCGCCGCCGAAGAAGCGTGAGTTAACGATGCGGGTGTCCTCGGTAAGAGTGACTACGCGGGTGCGTGAGTTGAGTGAAGAGAAAGGCTCGTTGAATGCGATGTGGCCGTCTTCGCCGATTCCGCCGAGGAAGAGGTCGATGCCGCCTGCATTCTTGATAGCCTGCTCGTAAGCTGCGCACTCTGCTGCAAGGTCGGGAGCGTTGCCGTTAAGGATGTGAATGTTCTCTGCGGGCTCGTCGATGAGGTCGAAGAGATACTTGTGCATGAATGAATGGTAGCTCTCGGGATGGTTCTCGGGAAGGCCGACGTACTCGTCCATGTTGAATGAGATGACGTTCTTGAATGAAAGCTCCCCTGCCTTGACCATGCGTGCAAGCTCAGCGTAGGTCTGGATGGGAGTCGAACCGGTGCAAAGACCGATCACGAAAGGCTCTGATGTCCTGGCTGCCTTTGCCTTGATTTTTTCTGCAATGTAATGTGCTGCCCAGATTGAACCGTCAGCTGAACCGTTTTTGATGACTACTCTCATGTTATTTTGATTTGTATATTTCAGTTTGGGACACAAATTTACATAAAAAATCACAACCCCGATATCACATCGGGGTTGTTACGCAATTCTAACCTAAAATTTAACCTATGAAAAAACTATTCGAATAAACTATTTGCAAGGTGCGTGCCAAACTGCTACTCCTCGACTAATTTTATTGAAATAATTTTTACGGTCTCTACAGGGCAGTCACGGGCACCGGTCTGAACGGCAGCGATGTCGTCGATTACCTTGAATCCGTCGATGGTCTCACCGAACACAGTGTACTCACCGTCGAGGGCAGCACAGGCATTGGCATCCTGAACGATGTAGAACTGTGAACCGCTGGACTCCTTGAGAGGGTTTGCGGCATCGCCACGGCGGGCAGCAGCAAGGGCGCCCTTGATGTGATGGTGCTCGGGAACGATCTCGGCAGGAACGTTATAGCCAGGGCCGCCGGTTCCCCAGAGATCCTTCTTGGAAGCGTCCTTCGTGAGAGGGTCGCCACACTGGATCATGAAACCGTTGATTACGCGGTGGAAGAGAATTCCGTCATAGAATCCGCTCATCGCGTTCTTGATGAAGTTGTAGCGATGCTTGGGAGTATCGGAATAGAGCTTCACGCGGATGGTTCCGAAATTGGTGACGATGTCGAACTTAGGCTCGTCGGGCAGGGCTGCAACCTTTGCTGAGTCAACTGCGGGAGCAACTTCTGCAGCGGCCTCGGTCTGCTCGCCCTCTGCAGGCTCGGCAGTCTTCTTCTTGGGACCGCATGATGCGATGAGTGCGACTGCTGCCATGCAGCAGAATGCGAATGCGATTGTTCTTTTCATTATCTTGACTGTTTTATGTATTTCCAGATGAAGTATGCGTAGCTGGCGAGGAACAAGGTGCCGGCAACAAGCAGTATCCATGTCTTTGCGCCCCACATCCTGAGCTCGTCATACAGGAAATAGTATACTCCGGCTATGAGCACAAAGGTGAAGATTGTGCGCAGGTCATAGCTGATGGGGTACTTCTTCTGCCCCAGGAAGTAGCTGATGAGCATCGCGATGCCATAACCGGCAAATCCTCCCCACGCGCAGGCCCAGTAGCCGACCTTGGGCACGAATATCACATTGATGCCAATCATCACCGCTACGGCTATGGCATTGATGATCGCACCCCACCATGTCTGGTCGGTAAGCTTATACCAGAACGATAGGTTGAAGTAAATGCCCATGAACAGCTCGGCCAGCATCACTACAGGCACTACGTCGAGGCCTTCCCAATAACCGCTGCCGATGATATACTTGAGAACGGGCAGATAGAACATCACGGCAAGGTATGCCAGCAGGGAGAAGATGATGAACCACTTCATTCCATCGGCAAGGGTCTTGTTGCTGTCTTTGCTCTTCGCTTCCGAGAAGACAATAGGCTCGTATGCATACCGGAAGGCCTGCACGAGCATGCTCATTATCATCGCGATCTTCACACAGGCTCCGTAGATGCCGAGCTGCACCTTCCCCTGCTCTCCTGGCATGAGTTCAGGAAGGAGTATCTTGTCTGCAACCTGATTCAGGACTCCCACAACCGACATGAGCAGCAAAGGCCATGTGTAGCTGAGCATCCTCTTGAACAACTGCCTGTCGAATCCGGCCCTGATTCCCTTGATTTCAGGAATGAAGCCGAAGGTCACGCAGGTGGTACAGATAAGATTGATGAAGAAGATGAATCCTGCGCCATAATCATACTTCAGGAAAGCCTGCTGCAGACCAGGATGTGATGAGAACATCGAAGGAAGCACAAGGAACACAAAAAGATTGAGCAGGATGCTCGCGAATATGAAGCTCAACTTAAGTGTTACAAACTTGACTGCACGCTTCTGCTGGCGCAAGCGCACAAACATGATGGCCTGGAAGGCATCCAATGCAGTGATGACAGCAATGCAGGCTATGTATTCAGGATGAGCGCCGTAGCCCAGCGCACCGGAAACCGGCTTGAGGAAACCGAACACGAGCACGAGGAACAGGACACAGAGGGAACCGACATAGCGCAACGCAGTAGAATAGACCTTGTCAGAGTTCTCTGTTTCCTTGCCGGCAAAACGGAAGAAGGTGGTTTCCATTCCGAAGGTAAGCAAGGCGAGCATAAGTGCAGTCCATGCATAAAGATTGGTCGATATGCCATATCCTCCACTCTCGGCAGGGATCACCCTCGTATGAAGAATTACGAGCAGATAATTGAGGAATCTGCCCACTATGCTGCTCAGACCGTATATCGCGGTGTCTTTTGCCAATGACTTCAGGTTCATAGCTACAAAGATAACAAAAAAATGGCCGCTCGGGCGAGCAGCCATTCTTTAATATGTCGACATGTGATTAGTCGCTGAGTGAGAAACGCTTCATGCTTACGACCTTTGCCTCCTTGTCGGCAGCTGCGAGAGCTTCCTTCACGGTCTTCTTGTCGTCTGCCATCTGGTACTCCTGCTCCATAAGGGTGTTCTCCTTGAGGAACTTCTGTACGCGGCCCTTTGCGATGTTCTCGATCATTGCAGGGTTGAGGTTTGCTGCCTTCTCTGCGCTGACGGTCTTGATGATCTCGCGAGCCTGCTCAGCCTGCTCGGGTGTAAGCCATCCCTTAGCGGTGTTAGACTCGATATGATCCTCTGAATCGCAATGTGCGGGGTTGATGCCTGCCTTCTTGAGAGCTGCATCCACTGCCTTCTGAATCTGCTCCTCCTTGGTCTTGGTGACTGCAACGGCGTACTCATTGTCAAGAACTGACTGAGGGCACTCCTCTGCTGAGATGGAAACAGGATTCATTGAAGCCACCTGCATGACGATACCCTTTGCGATATCCTCGGGAACTTCCTTGTTGAAGCCAACGATAGCGCCAAGCTTGCCGGTGATCTTGTGGATGTACTCCTTTACGAAGGGAGCCTCTACGATAGCGTAGAATGCGAGCACGTGCTTCTCACCGGTCTTACCGGTCTGAGCCTCAACAGCCTCTGCTACGGTGTAGCCGTCAGCCATCTTGCAAGCCTTGAGACCCTCGAGGTCAGCGGGGCAGTTTGCGATAGCAACGTCTGCGATAGCCTCTGCGAGGTTCTGGAAATCTGAGTTGCGTGATACGAAGTCAGTCTCACAACCGAGGCATACAAGGATACCCCTGCCACCCTCGATACGTGCCTTGACTGCACCTTCTGAAGTCTCACGGTCAGACCTCTTTGCTGCAACGAGCTTGCCCTTCTCGCGGATGATGTTCATAGCCTTGTCGAAGTCTCCCTGAGCTTCCTCGAGAGCCTTCTTGCAGTCCATCATACCTGCGGAAGTCATCTTACGTAACTTCATTACGTCTGCTGCGGTAATTGCCATAATGCGTATATCTAGTTTAAAATGGAACTTGATTAAGCCTCAGCTTCTGCCTCTGCCTCAACGTCAACGGGGCGGGCACCCTTGCGGGCGCGGAGCTTCTTGCCTGTTGATGCTGCAGCCTTTGCCTCAGCCTCCTCTGCAGGAGCTTCCTTGTCCTTCTCGAGCTTACGCTCGTCAAGACCTTCCTGGATAGCTGCGCACAGTACGTTCATTACGCACTCGATTGACTTTGTAGCGTCGTCGTTTGCCGGTATTACATAATCAATAGGTGTAGGATCGCAACAAGTATCAACCATTGCGAATACCGGGATGTTCAGACGGTTAGCCTCCTTGACGGCATTGGCTTCCTTCATGACATCGATAACGAAGAGTGCTGAAGGGAGGCGGCTCATGTCGCGGATAGAACCGAGGTTCTTCTCGAGCTTTGCGCGCTGACGGTCGATCTGGAGACGCTCACGCTTTGCGAGCTTCTCGAATGTACCGTCTTCCTTCATCTTGTCGATTGTGCTCATCTTCTTGATGGCCTTGCGGATGGTAGGGAAGTTTGTGAGCATACCACCTGCCCAACGCTCGGTAATTGAAGGCATACCGACGGCAGTGGCTTTCTCGGAAACAACTTCCTTAGCCTGCTTCTTTGTTGCAACGAAGAGAATCTTGCGGCCGCTCTTTGCGAGCTGCTTCATCTCCTCAGCTGCCTCGTCTATCTTGACGATAGTCTTGTGCAGGTCGATGACGTGGATTCCGTTCTTCTGGTCGAAGATGTACGGAGCCATCTTAGGGTTCCACTTGCGGGCAAGATGTCCGAAGTGAACGCCTGCATCAAGCAATTCTTGGAAATTTGTGCGTGACATTTTGTTTTTTAATCTAATTGTTGATTTTTTCCTGTCTGGCTTGTCGAGCCATTCAGGCTCTTTTCTTCAAGATTGCAGTAGCGGCCTTGCCGGTCTGCAGTCTTTTCCGCAGTGCAGCAACTTTCGCCCAAGCTCACGCTTAAAAAAGTTTAAAACTGCAACTGTACCGTAAAATAAACAATAACTAACGTTTGCTGAACTGGAAGCGTCTACGTGCACCAGGCTGACCGGGCTTCTTGCGCTCAACTTCACGAGCGTCGCGGGTAAGGAATCCTGCTGCCTTGAGAGTAGAACGATATGCTTCCTTGTCAACCTCGCAGAGTGCGCGTGCGATACCAAGACGGATAGCCTCAGCCTGACCCTTCACACCACCGCCGACGACGGTGATCTTTGCGTCAAACTGACCTTCTGAACTTGTTACTGCAAACGGCTGGTTAACGATGTAACGGAGAGACTCGAGAGCGAAGTACTCGTCTACTGAGCGACCGTTGATGACAACGTTACCTTTTCCTGCTGAGAGATAAACGCGAGCTACAGCTGCTTTACGTCTTCCAAGGGCGTGTGTCTGTTCCATTTGCTCTGTTTAAATTTCGTCCAACTTGATTGTCTTAGGGTTCTGAGCCTGGTGAGGATGTTCGGGTCCTTCGTAAACGTAAAGGTTACCGAGGATGTCTGCACCAAGACGGGTCTTGGGGAGCATACCCTTTACTGCTCTCCTGACAAGTTCTGTGGGTTTCTTCTCGAGAATCTCCTTGGGAGTGCTGAAACGCTGGCCACCCGGATAACCGGTATAGCGAACGTAAACACGGTCAGTCATCTTCTTTCCCTTGAGGATCACCTTCTCTGCGTTTACTACGATGACGTTGTCACCACAGTCTACGTGAGGAGTGAAGCCGGGCTTTGTCTTGCCACGGAGGACAAGAGCAACGCGGGAAGCGAGACGACCAAGAGCGAGACCTGTCGCGTCAATGACAACCCAATTCTTGTCTACAGTCGCCTTGTTGAGCGATACTGTTTTGTAGCTTTGTGTGTCCACTGTCTTGATCTTTAAATAGTTAATAATAAAAATTGCGATCCCTACACATTATAGGGGTCGCAAAGGTAGCAAAAATATTTCTCAAATCAAAAACTATCTGCCTATGCCACGAAGTTGGCCTGGACGAAAGCATTGATTGCAACTGCAACGAACATGAGGCAGATGATGGTAGCAACGATGATTCCGATCACCTTTACCCTCTTGAACCAGGTCTGTCCATTCCAGCCTACAGTCTGGAACATGCTCCAGAATCCGTGGGTGAGGTGGAACCAGAGAGCACCGAACCATACGATGTAGAGGGCTGTGCACCACCAGTGGCCGAAGTAGTTGGTGAGAAGGACATAGGGGTTGTCCTCATAGAGCTGGGGAGCGATCTTGAGAAGCTCGGGCATCTGCATGTGGGCCCAGTACTGGGTGAGATGGAAGAAGATGAATCCGAGAACTACAAGTCCGAGGACGAGCATGTTGCGTGATGACCATGAATCAGCGGCAGCCTTGCTGGCAACCTCATAGCGCTTGTAACCGCCACGAGCGATGATGTTCTTGATGGTGAGCCAGATTCCGTAAACGATGTGCACGAGGAATCCGAGTGCAAGAACGGGAACCATGATGGAGATCACGGGAGTGCTCATGAAGTCGCATCCGAGCTTGAAGAGACCGTCACCTGCGGTGAAGAGCTTCTCGTCAACGCCGACGATGCCGAACTTACCGGTAATTGAATCGATTACTGAGAAGAAGTTGATGGTTGCGTGGAGGAGCAGGAATATCACGAGAAATGCTCCTGAGACGGCCTGGATGAACTTCTTGCCGATTGATGAATTGAATATGAACATTTGGTCAGAATTTATTCTTTTGGGATTGCAAATATAATCCGAATATTGCAAGTTTAAAAATTTTCGGGTACTTTTGTTTTCTACAATATATAATATATATGTACAACAGAGTATTATTGAAACTTAGCGGCGAGAGCCTGGGCGGCCCTGCCGGAAAAGGCATAGACGAGCAGAGCCTGATGCGCTATGCGCAGGAGATAGTTCAGGCAGTGAAGGACGGACATCAGGTGGCGATAGTCAACGGAGGCGGCAACATATTCCGCGGTCTGCAGGGCCTCGGCAAGGGTTTCGACCGCATCAACGGCGACCGTATGGGAATGCTCGCCACAGTCATCAACAGCCTTGGCCTGGCATGCGCCATACGCTCGCTGGGCGTAGAGGCAGAAGTGTTCACCGCGACTCCCATGGAGCCCATTGCACACTACTACCGCAGGGAGGATGCAGTCGCTGTTCTCGAGAGAGGCGGCGTGGTCCTCATCTCCGGCGGCACAGGCAACCCCTTCTTCACCACCGACTCCGGAGCAGCCCTCCGCGCGCTTGAGATCGGAGTCGACGCCCTCCTCAAGGGCACCCGCGTAGACGGCGTCTACACCGCCGACCCCGAGAAGGATCCCACCGCAACCAAATACCAGGAGCTCACGTTCACCAAGGCTCTCGCAGACCACCTCAAGGTCATGGACGCCACCGCATTCGCACTCTGCGAGCAGGGTCCCGTCCCCATCGTGGTGTTCAACGTCGAGGAGCCCGGCAACCTGGCACGCCTCTTGAACGGTGAGGAGATCGGCACAACAGTACACGCATAATCACAAAAAAAAGAATCAATATGTTGACAGACAGAGCAAAAGAGATCATCAGCGGCGCTGAGACCAAGATGGGCGACGCCGTGAAGTTCCTTGAGGAAGACCTCAAGACATACCGTGTGGGCAAGGCCAACCCCTCAGTGTTCAACCCTGTGATGGTCGACTACTACGGCACCCCCACTCCCCTGCAGCAGGTTGCAGCCATCAACGTACCTGATGCAAAGACCCTCACGATCCAGCCCTGGGAGAAGAATCTCATCCCCAAGATCGAGAAGGCCATCATGGACGCCAACATCGGCCTGACCCCTTCGAACAACGGCGAGATCATCCGCTGCACCGTTCCCGCACTCACCGAGGAGCGCCGCAAGGACCTCATCAAGAAGGCAAAGTCAGCCGGCGAGCAGAGCAAGGTCGTTGTACGCAACGCCCGCCGCGACGCAGTTGACCAGCTCAAGAAGGCCCAGAAGAACGAGGGCATGAGCGAGGATACCGAGAAAGAGGCAGAGACTGAGGTTCAGAAACTCACCGACAAGCTCATCAAGAAGGTCGACGAGGTCGTAGCCGCAAAGGAAAAGGACATAATGACGGTCTAGAACCTCCAGCCGAGCTGGAAGCACATACCGTTAGTGTAGAAGTTGCCGAGGGTGTTCGAAACGCCCTCGGTTGCTGTATTCATGAGGCCGTAGCTGTAGCGGAAGCCGAAGTGCAGGTGGCCGTAGAGCACAGCTCCGAAACCTGCCAGAAGGCCTGCGTCGAGCCTGCGGGCAAAGTCGCCGAATGCGGGATAGACCTTGCCCTCGGTACGCACGTTGCCCCAGAGACCGTATGCGCCCCATCCGCCCAGTTCGGCAAAGACGGTGATGCTGTCGTCAAGGCGATACCTGTAGGCAACGGAAAGTGGCAGCTGCAGATAGTCCAGAGCATAGTCGGAGAGCATGTCGTTGTCCTTGGCTCCGCGTTCCTCCAGGCCGATTCCCGTCTGTATGCACAGGCCCTTCCAGACGTCGATGTCGACGTTGGCGGACGCATGCCAGCCCACCTGGGGAGCAAGCCTGAGCTGTGAGCCGCCCACGGGCTTGAAGGTCATGCCGGACACATTCACGCCGCCGCGCACGTCGAATCCTATGGCGGAAGCGGTGCCGCATGCAAGGAGCATGACGGCCAGGACAACTATTATCTTCTTCATAAGCTCAAAACTTTTGCCTTGAATATTTCTCTTTCGAGGTCGTTCATGAAATCGACTTCTATGGGCACCATGAACATCCTCTCGCGCAGGATCTCAGGCATGCCCCTGAAGTCCATGACGCGCTGGGCGTCCTTCTCGGTGGTGGCGACTGCCGCGGTGGGATTGTGCTTGATGGACGAGCAGATCTGCGCTATGTCGGCCGACTTGTAGATGTGGTGGTCCGGGAAATTGAAGTGCCTGACTATCCTGTAGCTGTCGCTCAGGTAGTTGCGGAGCGGAGTGTCGTTGGCGATACCGCTGAACAGCACCAGCTTCTGCGAATAGATGTATCTCGGGTTGGAGTTCTCGTACATGGGCACGCTGTGGCCGTACTTCACGGTGGTGAACAGCAGGGGCTGCATCACGCCCTTGCTGGTGGTGGCGTGACGGGTGAGAGGGTCGTAGGACTCATAGCCCAGCAGCGCGGCGAACTCGGCCCTGTCGCTGTCCTCTATGTATGAAGGGCATTTGCTGACTATCACCATGTCGGCCTCAAAGAGGCGTTTTTTAAGGTCGCGAAGGCGCCCCCAGGGCATCAGGTGATCCTTGGATGTGGGGCGGTTCCAGTCCACCAGCACTATGTTGAGGTCGGCAGCGAGCTTGCGGTACTGATAGGCGTCGTCAAGGACTATCAGCTCCGATGCGGGCATCTCCTTGTTCACGCACTTGCGGGCCTTCTTCGACTCGCTGAGCTTCTCGGGATGCACGAGGAAGTCGCAGCCTTCGATGCGGTTCTTGTCGACGGCCACGGTCACTGCGGGGAACTTCTTCTTGACCTGCAGAGGCTCGTCGCCGCAGAGGGCGGCGGTGCCGTCGACCGTCACCTGCTGGAAGCCACGGCTCCTGCGCTTGTACCCGCGCGAGAGGACGGCGATGTTCCTGAAGCCCCACTCGTCGCTCTCCTGCAGAGTGCGGAGCAGCAGTTCAGTATGAGGGGTCTTGCCCGTGCCGCCGACGGTGATGTTGCCTACGCAGATCGTGGGCACCTCCGCCTTCCTGACGTGCTTCTCCTTGCTGTAGTGCCTGTCCCTTATCTTGAGTATCGACCAATGTATCATATTCCGTACACGTTTTCTTCAACGGGAAGCTGCATGCCTCCCCATGTGTCCTTTACGTAATCGAGCAGCGAAAGTATCTCGTCCGGGTCCATCGAGGTCACCAGTTTCATCCTCGTCGGCTTGAACTCGGGCAGGCCCTTGAAATAGCAGCTCAGGTGCCTCCGCATCTCATATATTCCCCGGTTCTGGCCCTTGTAGTCAAGCGAGAGGGCGAAATGGCGCTTCGCCAGCTCCACCTTCTCCTCCACGGTCATGGGTTCCATCAGGGTGCCGGTATCAAGGTAATGCCTTATCTCCTTGAATATCCAGGGATGCCCGAAGCTGGCGCGGCCCACCATGATGCCGTCGACCCCATACCTGTCGAAGGCCTCCTTCGCGCCCTCGGGGGTGGTGATGTCGCCGTTGCCAATGATGGGTATGTGCATCCTGGGATTGTTCTTTATCTCGCCTATCAGAGTCCAGTCGGCGGAACCCTTGTACATCTGGCAGCGGGTGCGGCCGTGCACGGTGAGTGCGGCGATGCCCACGTCCTGCAGACGCTCGGCAAGCTCGACGATTATCTTCGAGCTGTCGTCCCAGCCAAGGCGGGTCTTCACGGTGACTGGCTTCCTGCAGGCCTCGACCACGGCCTTGGTGATGGCCACCATCTTGTCGGGCTCGCGCATCATGCCGGAACCTGCTCCCCTGCCGGCGATCTTGCTCACCGGGCAGCCGAAGTTGATGTCGATGATGTCGGCTCCATGGCCCCCGGCTATCTCAGCTGCGTTGTCGGCCATTCTGGCGGCATCGACCATGGATTCGGGGATATGGCCGTAGATCTGTATCGCTACCGGGGCCTCCTCCTCGAGGGTGCGCATCTTGGCGATGGCCTTCGTGGCATCGCGGATGAGGCCGTCAGAGGGGATGAATTCGGTGGTGACCATGGCCGCACCCTGCTCACGGCAGAGCACGCGGAACGACACGTCAGTGACGTCTTCCATGGGCGCAAGCACTACCGGCCGCTCACCAAGATCAACATTCCCGATTTTCATGCTGCAAAGATAATCAAATGGCGGCAGTTTTCTCCCTCAACCACTCCCTCATGGAGTGCGGAAGCCTGTTTTTGTATGTCTGGTAGACTTTTTCGTTGTATTCGTTGAGCCAGGCTATCTCGTCGGCGGTCATAAGCTCGCGCACGAGTATCGAGGTGTCGAAGTGGCAGAGCGTCAGCGACTCGAACTTGAGCCAGGTGCCGAACTCGTTGGAACCGGCGTCGACCACCAGGAGCTGGTTCTCGTGACGCACGCCGTGCTTGCCCTCGCGGTAGATTCCGGGCTCGTCGGTGATGATCATTCCGGGACGGAGAGCAACGTCGTTCATGTTCTGGCGCATGTCGTGCGGGCCTTCGTGGCAGCCCAGGAAACTGCCGACTCCGTGACCGGTGCCATGGCCGAAGTTGCGCTTGAACTTCCACAGCGGCTCCCTTGCCAGCACGTCCAGACGGCAGCCGGGGGTTCCTGCGGGGAACACGGCCATCTCTATGCCTATGTGGCACTTGAGCACGAGGGTGTAGTCCTCGCGTTCCAGCTGGCTGCACCTGCCGAGAGGCACTGTGCGGGTGATGTCGGTGGTACCGTTAAGGTACTGACCGCCGGAATCACAGAGATAGAGGCCCTCGGAATACAGCACGGGAGCATTCTCCCTGGGGGTGACGTAATGCGGAAGTGCGGCTCCCTCACCGTATGCCGATATGGTCTCGAAGCTGTCCATCTGATAGCCGGGGTTCTCGGTGCGGAGTTCGCCAAGCTTGACTGCGGCGTCCCATTCGGTGGGGCAGGTCTGCGCCTCCACGGACTTCTCGAGCCAGTACAGGAAGCGCTCCATTGCCAGGCCGTCAAGCACGTGGCAGTCGCGCATGCCCTGTATCTCCACCGGATTCTTCACTGCCTTGCGCAGCTGCACGGGGCTGGGCTCGTCGAGGGTGTCGACCGACTTGAGTGCCTTGAAGATATGGTAGTTGAGAGTGGACGAGTCTATCATCAGCCTTCCCTCGAATGAGGAAAGCTCGAGTTCCATGTCGGAATAAGGGAGTATGCGCACTCCCTCGTCCTCCAGTACGGCAAAGCTGCGGAGGGTCTGTTCGTCGTCAACAGGGTCCTTCACCACGAACCAGGAAACATCCTCGCGCGTTATGAGCAGGTAGCTGATGACCATGGGGTTGTACTCGATGTCGGCGCCGCGCACATTGAGCTGCCATGCTATGTCGTCAAGGGCGCAGAGCAGTATTCCGTCGCACTCCTTCTCTTCCAGATGACGGCGCATCCACGCCAGCTTGCGGGAGCGGCTCTCGCCAAGGTCGACGGTAATGATGGGGGTCTGGGGTATCTCGGGGCGGTCCTGCCAGAACTTGTCGAGCAGGTCGGGCACGCTTGCCACGAGGCAGTCGGCGCCTGTGGCCTCCACGGCCTCGATGATGCCCTGGACGTATTCAGCACCGACGCACAGGCCGTCTACGGCTATGATCACCTCATCCTGTCCGGCAAAGGTCTGCGCCATCCAATCCGGGATGAGGACCTGCTCGGGCACTCTTGTCTTGTGCAGCTCGACGCCTGTTCCGGGCAGCTGCTGGCTGGCGGCGATGAAGTATCGGGTGTCGGTCCACAGGCCGGCGTGGTCGAGGGTGACCACGAGGTCGCCGCACTCTCCGGTGAAGCCGGAAAGCCAGCGCACCTGCTTCCACCTGTCGGAAGGATATTCGCTGCTGTGAGGGTCGGATCCCGTGAATACCACGGCATCCCAGCCACGCTCGCGCATCATCCTGCGGAGCGATGCTATTCTCTGTGCGTAAGTGTTTTCCATAACTTACAAATATAATGATATTATCTCGTCCGCGATGAACCAGTCGGCCTCGGGAATCACTTTTCCGTTCCAGCCCGCGGCAGTGCGCAGGCCGAGCATTATCTGCTCCTCCCGCACCTCCTCGGCGCCCAGCTTCTCGGAGTCGCGCGTCCAGCCGGTGAGCTGCTGCGAATTCCATGAACGCGTCAGGCCATCGGCCGACAGAGAGTGCGCCCCCGGGCCGAGCCCGACGTACGGAGCCCTGGTCCAATAGGCCGAGTTGTGCCTGGCCTCATGGCCCGGCAGAGCCCAGTTCGAAATCTCATAATGCCTGTAGCCTGCCTCGGAAAGAGTGCGGCACATATACTCGTATTGCGCGCGGCAGTCCTCCTCGGGAGCCTCGGCGCACTTGCCCTCCTCTAAGAGTCCGGCCAGCGCGCTGCCCTCCTCTATGCTCAGCTGATAGGCCGAGATGTGCTCGGGCCGCCATTCAAGTATCTCCTGCACGGTGCTCCGGAGCATCTCCAGGCTCATGCCGGGCACGCCCGTGATAACATCGACGCTGATGTTGCCTATCCCGCACTCCCGAAGGATGCGGAAGGCCTGCCTTGCCCCATCGGCACTGTGCCGGCGGTTCATCCAGCGCAGCATGCCGTCGTCTAGCGACTGCACGCCCATGCTCACGCGGTTCACGCCAAGGGCCTTCAGGGCACGGACGTATTCCGGGCCCGCCTGGACTATGTCCTCGGGATTCACCTCGATGGTGAACTCGTCGAATGGTGCGCCGGGAAGAGCCTCCACGATGCGCCTCAAAGCATCAGGAGGCAGCACCGACGGGGTGCCACCTCCTATGTAAAGTGTGTTGACGTCAAGCGTCCCGAGTATTTCCTCACGGCGGGAGGAGATTTCCTCCAGCAGTGCGCTCACGTAAGCCTCAACTGCGCCGGCATCCTTGCCCCTGCAGGCGATTTCAGAATAGAAGTCGCAGTAAGTGCAGAAACTGCGGCAGAAGGGGACGTGAACGTATATCATTAACGCAGAAGCAGTTCGGACATTCCGAGCGCTGCCTGCTCAGTGTATGCGCGTACTTGGTAGACGCCCTTGTCGAATACAGGGATGTTGTTCACATAGATGCCAAGGTCAACCTCGCGGCCTTCGTAGTCAACCTCACGTGAAGCGGTTGCTTCCATTGTCTGGCCACCGTAGTTGAACATTGTGCCCTTTCCGTCGCTGAGCAGGTTGCCGTTGGGATCGGTGACCTGGACATACACGCGGACGGGGCCGTGCTCGGCAAGTTCGTTCTCGATGAGGCTGAGGTTAACGAGCAGGCGCACTGTCTTGCTGGCCTTGTCGGTAACCTTGTCGGTTGCGGCGTATGCGCTCATGCTGAGGCCACGTGCCTTTACTACAGAACCGGCACTTACCCTGCCTGAGAGAGCCTCGACTTCCTGTGCGAGCTCCTCGCTGCGCTGGCGATGCTGAGCGGCTTCCTTGCGGGCGGCGGCTGCATCGGCGGTGAGCTTGTGGTTGAGGGTGTTGAGGGAGTCGATCTGGACTATGTAGCTGCGCATGATGGTACGCAGGGTTCCAAGCTCCTTCTCGTACTGACGCATCTTGGCGCGGTTGGTGGCATCGGTCTTCTGGGCGCGCTCGAGGAGCTGTGCAATCTCGATGCGGGAAGAGTCAAGCTGCGAGTTGATGCTGTCGTACTCGCTTGAAAGGTCCTCGTAGTCAGCCTGAAGGGCTGCAATCTGCTCGGTAAGTTCCTGCTTGTCCTGGTTGAGTTCACCAACGAGCTTGTTCTTTGAGAAAAGGGTATATGCAAGTGCAACCGCAAGAGCTGCGGCAATCACTGCCATGACTATCATCACTGCCTTGAGGGGCTTGTTTGCATGGGCCTCCGCCTGCTTGCGCTCGAGTCTCTCGAGGGGATCTTCTCTTTCGAATTCTGACATATTGATTTACTTATATTGATACAATCTGCAAATGTAACAAATTTTGTGCTAAATTTGTACCTATGAAGTATTTGAAACGTTCCGTAAAGTATTTTTTCTACTACGTCATCCTTCTTGTGATAATCATCCTCGTGCTTGTGGCATTCAAGATTGTCGAGGCTGACCTTTCCAAGATGTTCGTCAACGGATATGATTCCCTCTGGCAGATAGCTCTGGTGTTCGCTGCAATGGCCGCCGCCTACCCGCGCTTCGGCTTCAGCACCCGCAGCGCCTACATGCCCGGCGAGACGGCCGCACTGCTCCCCATCATCAAGCAGGTCCTGGACGAGCATGGCTACAAGATGACGGAACAGGACGCCGAGGGCAACCTCAAGTTCCGCAAGCGCTCGCCCCTCACCCGCATGCTGAAGATGGGCGAAGACACGCTCACATTCACCCGCACCGCCACAGGCTACGACGTCGAGGGAATAACCAAGGACATGGTCAGAGTTGTCGGCGCACTCGAATACAAGTGCAGGACTGAAGAATAAAAAACAATCCCCGCTGCATGATGTGACCCCCAAAAGTTGGACGGTTTAACATTAATGAGTACTCTACTGGTA
>JAKSKK010000037.1 GCA_024401745.1 Bacteroidales bacterium | reverse complement strand
ATTTTCAGGGTAAACACTAATATCAGTAACTAAATTTCTATTAAATACTAGTTATTCATAGAATTTTAGTTACATTTGTCATAAACTTAAACTAAGAAAACAATGACTAAAAAGGTAAGAGAAATCTTGAACCTGTTGGAATAGGATGGTTGGACTCTGGTCAGGATAAGAGGAGATCATCGAATATATTACAAGGAAGGAGCCAGACGACCAATAGTGGTCCCAGGAAATATCAATGATGATCTTGCTGCAGGAACATTGAGATCAATTCTCAAAGAAGCAGGATTGAAAATGTAGTCCAATTATATGAAGACAAAAAAACAGTCAATACAATATGAAAAAGGTCACGGTAGTCATTGAACGCGCCGAGAACAATTTCTCCGCATACGTCCAGGATGTTGATGGAATCACTGCGACAGGGGAGTCCATCGATGAAATAAAGTCTTCAATAATCAATGCTATTGAAGAATATAAATCTGCGTGCAAGAATCTGGGCCTTGAGGTTCCTGTAGAGCTGAGAGGTGATTATGAAATTGCTTTTGAACTGGACATTCAGAGTTTCCTGATGATCTATCAGGGAATCTTCACAAAGTCCGGTCTTGAGAAACTTACTGGAATCAACCAGAAACAGCTATGGCATTATGCAAATGGCGTGACAAAACCACGTCAGGCGCAGCGTCAGAAAATTGAGAGCGCCCTTCATCGTCTGGGCAATGAACTGCTTTCTCTCTCTTTATAGGTTGGGTGATTTTCAGGCTATGAAGGTCTGCAGCCAGTCGCGGTTGACTGTGGCAAGGCCCTTGGCGGCCTCGCTGAGCTGCGGATTGCGGGCGAGTATCCCTCCGCAGTCCTGGTAGACGTTGAATCCTACCGAGATCATCTCCATGTCACCGTTCTTGGGGTAGGTGAAGATGAGGTCGTTGTCGGCGCCGTCCATCTTGAGGAACTTCAGATTCGCGCCGCTTCCCATCTCCTGGCAGGTCACGAACTTGCACAGCTCGATTATCACGTCGTCGAGGCCGGCGTCGAAGATCTTGATCTTCTCTATCAGCTCGCCTACCGTGGTGACTCTGCGCGCAGTGTAGCCCTCGAGCCCGTCGACGGCCAGCTCCTGGTCTGAAAGGCAGAGCAGCAGGCTCTCAGCAGGGTCAAGATAGAGCAGCGGGTACTTTGCCAGCTGCACCTTGCCGCAGGACGGGCAGCGGCGAAGGAAAATCTCCCCGCTGACGACCTTCTGCTTGAGCTCCGGACTGTCCTGGACGTTAATGCTCTGGTAGACTTCTGACTCGAAGGATGTTCCGCATTCGGAACAGATGGTTGTGCCGCAAATCATGATGCAAAGGTAATAAAAAGCAGTTATGGTATGCAAAAATTGCATAACTTTGGGAACATGGCTGCAATCCGTAGAATAATGTTCCCCCTTGCTCTGGCGGCATTGCCGGCTGGGGCGTCTGCGCAGAATCCCAACATCATCCTCTTCATGGTGGACGACATGGGCTGGCAGGATACCTCCGTGCCGTTCTGGACTGAGCCTACGGACTATAACCGCGCATACGAGACGCCAAACATGGAGAGGCTCGCCTCGCAGGGCATGATGTTCACCCAGGCCTACGCCAACAGCATCAGCTCGCCGTCGCGCTGCAGCCTCATCACCGGAGCCAACGCCGCCCGCCACAGGGTCACCAACTGGACCCTCGAGCGTGACAAGTCCACCGACATCGAGAGCGAGACAATAGCGCTTCCCGAGTGGAACGTGAACGGAATCACAGTCGCGCAGGGCACGCCCAGGACCTTCGTGGGCACTTCCTTCGTCGAGACGCTCAGGCAGCACGGCTACCGCACCATCCACTGCGGAAAGGCCCATTTCGGGGCCGAGGGCACACCGGGGGCCGACCCCTGCCACTTCGGCTTCGAGCTTAACATCGCGGGCCACGCGGCCGGCGGACTCGCCACCTATCTGAGCGAGCAGAACTACGGTCACGATGCCGAGGGCCGCCCCACGTCGCTCATGTCGATTCCCGGCCTGGAAGAATACTGGGGCTCCGGAGTGTTTGTGACTGAGGCACTTACGCGAGAGGCAGTCAAGGCCCTTGACCAGGCGGATTCGCTCGGCCGGCCGTTCTTCCTCTACATGTCGCACTACGCCGTGCACATCCCCATCGACAGGGACGAGCGCTTCTACCAGAAATACATTGCCAAGGGCCTCACGCCCAAGGAGGCGGCCTACGCGTCCCTTGTGGAGGGCATGGACAAGAGCCCGGGCGACATTATGGCCTGGGTGGAGCGCAGCGGCCATGCCGACGACACCATCATTCTCTTCATGAGCGACAACGGCGGCCTCGCCACCCAGCCTTACTGGCGCGACGGCGAGCCCTACACCCAGAACGCACCGCTCAACTGCGGCAAGGGATCGCTGTACGAAGGCGGAATACGCGAGCCTATGATCGTGAAATGGCCCGGGGTGGTGGCAGGAGGCACAAGATGCGGGAGCTACCTTGCCATCGAAGACTTCTATCCTTCCATCCTGGAGATGGCGGGAATCAGGGAAAGGCTGCCTGACACGGTCGACGGCAGGAGCTTCGTGCCGTTGCTTCGCGGCAAGGGCAATCCTTCGCGCGGCCGCGAGCTTGTGTGGAACTTCCCCAACATCTGGGGCAACGAGGGGCCCGGCCTCAACCTCAACTGCGCCATCAGGAAGGGGGACTGGAAGCTGGTATATTACTATGACACAGGCCGGAAGGAACTCTTCAACATCCCTGACGACATAGGGGAGAAGACCAACCTCGCCGCCCGCTATCCGGGCAAGGTAAGGCGCCTGTCCCGCCGCCTGGGCAGGTATCTGAGGTCGGTCGGAGCCGACAGGCCCGCATTCAAGGAAAGCGGCCGGGAGTGCCCCTGGCCGGATGAAATCAACTCAGAAAAATGATGAAAAGGATCACACTGACATTGGGTACAGCTCTCTGTATGCTGCTGCCTTTTGTGGCGGTGGCACAGGAGCCGGACAGCCTTGCACACCGTCAGGACATCATCAGGGAAGCGAGGGCCCTGAAGAACATCTACAAGACTGACGAGGCGATAGAGCTGCTGTCTTCTCTTGTCAGGCCGGAGTCCCTTGACGAGGACGTGTTCGCGGAACTTGCTGACTGTCATTTCCAGAATGGCGATTTCGAAGGCGCGGCCGGTACCTATATGCTTCTCTCGCAGAAGTTCCCTGATAACATACTCTATCAGGTGCGGCAGATGGCATGCCTCTACAGACTGAAGTCTTATCCTCATGCCGCATCCGTGGGCAAGGCGATATTACGGCGGGACACCATCACGAATGTCGCCACCATGGTCGGAGATTCATTCAATCAGATGGAGCAGTACGACTCTGCCCTGGTATATTATGGTCTGTCTTTGCGGAAGAAGCCGTTCAATGAGTCGGTGGTCAGCAAGGTGGCGAAGATTTATCTGGGCAGGAAGGACTACGATGCCGTGATATCGGTAGCCGATTCGCTGCTCGTCCTCGACCCGGACAACATGACAGTCGCCCCGATAAAAGGGCTTGCGCTGTACAGCAAGGGCGAATATGATTCCGCCATCGATGTTCTTGAACGGCAGAACAGTCTCGGCAACGACAGCTACGGCGTGCATTTCTTCCTGGGCCAGAGCTACTGGCAGACAAAAGTCATATACAAGGCTTCCGAAGAACTGAAGAAAGCCTGGCAGATTGATTCCAGCGACGTCAATCTGGCCATCTCCATCGCCTCGGTTGAGGCGGAGGCGTTCAAGTCTTTCGACAAGGAGGTCAGGCCTTGGCTTGACAAGGCCCTGGAGATGCTGGAGCCTGACAATGCGGCATTGTCCCGCGTGCATCAGCAGTACGGCCGCGGCTTCTATGGGCGTCCGGACAGTTGGGACAACGCAATCATGCATTACAAGGAAGCATACCGCTACAATCCAAAGTTCATCTCAGCCCTTTCCACAATAGCTTATTGCAATGAACAGAAGAAAGACTACAGGACGGCCCTTGAATGGTATTATAAATATCTGAAGGTCGCCAAGCCCGGCAGTAATGGATATCTCTTCGCCCAGGAAAGAGTGGATTATCTGAAAGGGGAACTGTTCATGTTGGAGTAATTGCATTATTAATATTGAATTGATTATGAAAAATCGTCTGGTAGTATTGACAGCAGCAGTCTTGATGTCTGCGATTGCCTGTTCGCCCAAGATTGTTCTTGTGAAAGTTCAGGACAGCGGGGTGGTGAAGCCGGGTTCGCCGCCGCTGCCGAGATACACAAGATTGGCAGGTACTACTACTATGCCGGGACATGGAGCGACCACAGCGACCTTATTCAGCAGGTCCCCAGGCGGTATAATGTTCCGCACTTTCGGCGGGAAACTGATCTATCTGGTTCACCATTCAGAAGGCAAAGGCCCCAGAAAGCCTCAGTATTGGAATGTCGATGATTCCGGGGACAAGCTGGTCCTCGGTGAGAGAATAATTGTTGACGAAAGCTTCAATCTAGAATGATGAATTCTCAACGACAGCGGTTCCGGGAGGGTCTCCGCGGCGCCGCATGAGCGAGTCGAGCGGGATTTCCGGCTGGCGTACGTCGTCGGGTACGGGCATTCCTGAGAAAGTGCCGAAGTACTGCACGCAGGCGTCGCGCCACCAGCGGGCGTCGGCTTCCTGAATCTCAAGCCGCTCCTGTACCGCGTTCCAGCGCTCCCTGTCGACGTATTTCTTCACAGCAGCCCATTCCCTGATGAAGGACTGGACTTCGGAAACGCCTCTGTCGTAATGCAGGCATATCTCGTCCCAGATGCTTCTGCCGCTGCTCATCCGGTAGTCCCAGGGAACATGGTGGAACCACAGAAGCAGGTTCTCGGGGCAGGTCTCGATGTTCTCGTATCTTGAGCGCATGGGCTCGGGATACTGGGCGGTGTTGCCTGAGCCTGTGGCCTCTGTCCTGTCGAAGCCTATGCCGTCGGCCGCTGCCTTATGGTAGTAGGCGGGCATCCAGTCGGGCCTGGGTGCTTTCTGCCAGGGGCCGGGTCCGTAGTGGCTGCCGTTGAACAGATGATGGAAGCCCAGCGGCATCTCATAGTCCACGCAGGCCTCGCGCGAGCGCATCATCATGTCCATTACCGGGACGATGAAATTCTCTGTGAAACGCCTCTCGGAGCACCACCAGGGCTTGCGGAAGGTGCCGCGCAGCCATTCCTCGGCAATCTGTGCCGGGTCGAGGGTGGGGTCCCATGCGAGACGCCCGAAGGCATACCAGTTGGCCTGCGAGAAGATGTGTCCGCACCAGCTGTCTTCCTGGCCGGTATTGGCCACACCTGCGATGGCGCGGCGGCAGTTCTCGACATTTCCTGTGGTGAACATGCCGGCAAAGAACTCCTCCCACATAGTGCCGAGGTAGGTCAGATGCCAGCTCTGCCCGAGATATTCCTGTGTGACCTGCAGTTCGGGCATCATGTCGGTCTTCTTCAGGTTGAAGAACAGGGGGCTTACCGGCTCGCGGGGCTGGAAGTCGACGGGGCCGTTCTTTATCTGGACAATCACGTTCTCGCGGAACTGACCGTCAAGCGGCATGAACTCCTCCACCGCCTGGTTTGCCCTGTCGGGACTGTTCGGGGAGTAGACGAAGGCCCGCCACATCACTATGCCTCCACGGGTTGCCATGAGCCTTGCAATCATATTGGCACCCTCGGCGTGCGTGCGGCCGAAGTCCTGCGGCCCCGGCTGACCTTCCGACGAGGCCTTCACGAGGAAGCCTCCGAAGTCTGGAATCAGCTGATAGATTCTGTCAACCTTCGCCTTCCACCAGTCGCAGACCCTTATGTCCAGAGGGTCGGCCGTGTCAAGCTCGCCAAGCGCCATGGGGCTTGCGAAGTTGACCGAAAGGAATACCTGGATGCCGTATTTTCGCAGTATGTCGGCAATGTTGGACACCCTGTAGAGGTACTCCTCGGTAAGGATCTTCGGATTGGCGTTCACGTTGTTGAGCACCGCGCCGTTGATGCCTATCGACCGGTTGAGGCGTCCGTACTGCTCGATACGCTCTCTTGGGAGTTCGCCCGTCCAGTTCCATATCGACTCGCCGGCATAGCCGCGCTCGACGCTGTTGTCGAGATTGTCCCAGTGGTCCAGGATGCGGTACTCGAAGTAAGGTTCGCCCTTGGGCGCAGGCACACCGCAGTTCAGCCATAAATCGTCATTGCCGCCGGAGCATCCGACGGCAATGAGCGCTAGGAGTGAAAGTAGTCGTCTATTCATCTATGCCTTCTATGGTTTCGATATTTCCGTTCTCGTCGAAGGTCAGCTCGCAGACCTTGAGGCTGCGGAGCCAGGACTTGCCGCCTGAAGGAACGCTGTCGTGATGGAAGAGGTACCACTTGCCTTCGAATTCGATGATGGCGTGGTGGGTCGTCCAGCCTACCACAGGGGTGAGGATCACGCCCTTGTAGGTGAAGGGACCATAGATGTTGTCTCCGACTGCATAGCAGAGGAGATGGCTGTCGCCGGTGGAGTAGGTGAAGTAGTACTTGCCGTCCTTCTTGAAGGTCCAGCTGGCCTCGAAGAAGCGGTGAGGATCGTCTGCCTTGAGAGGATTGTCCTGCTCGTCAACAACGACTACAGGCTTGGGCTGTTCGCCGAACTGCAGCATGTCCTTCGAGAGCTTCACGACCCTGCTGGGCATTGAAGGCTGGTCGCCGTGAGGGAGGTTGGGGCTGTCAGGAGTGTTGTTCTTGGCAGGATCCTCGATGCCTACGTTGTCTCTGTATGACTGGAGCTGGCCGCCCCAGAGGCCGCCGAAGTACATGTAGTACTCGCCGTCATCGTCCTTGAGCACAGCCATGTCGATCGAGTAGCTGCCCAGAACGGGCTCGCTCTGAGGGATGAACGGACCTGCAGGGTTGTCTGCGATGGCCACGCCGTGGCGGAACACGTCGTTCTTGTCCTTCATGGGGAAGTACATGTAGTACTTGCCGTCCTTCTCCTGTACGTCGCAGTCCCAGAGCTGGCGTCCGTGCCATGCAATGTCCTCGAGCTTGAGCACGCATCCGTGGTCGGTCACCTTGCCTGTCATGGGGTCGCCGTCGATCGAGAGGACGTGATAGTCCTTCATGATGTACTGGTCTCCGCTGTCGTCCTCGGTGTTTGTATCATCCTCCCAGTCATGTGAGGGATAGATGTAGATCTTGCCGTTGAATACATGTACTGAAGGGTCTGCCATGTAGTCCTCGGGGAGGAGGTATCTCTTTATAACTTTCTTTGCCATGATTATCTGCTGTTTATGCGTTTCTTTCCTCTATAGCCTTGTTGATTTCATCCATCTTCTCGTCGCTGAGCTCGTATTTGCTGATGATCCAGATTGCGAGCACGAGCAGGACTGCAGGTATCACGCAGACGAGCCAGAGGATGCCCTGCTCTGCGAGGGGAGTCTGCTTTGAGAGTTCGGCGTTGAAGCCTACGAGTGCGAGCACGAGGCCGGGAACTACGCCGCCGAGAGCCATGCCGGCCTTGAAGAAGATGCCGGTGAGTGCGTTGACTATGCCTGCGATGCGGCGGCCGGTGGTGTACTCGCCGTAAGCCACGACCTCAGGTACGAGAGCCCACATGTAGCCGGTGGCCACGATGATGCCGGTGCTCTTCACAAACTGTGCGATGCAGAGCATCACGAAGTGCTCCTTGATTGCGGGGATGCTCACGAAGATGTACATCATTGCCATACCCACGATCGCGGTGCCGAGGAAGAGGTAGAACATTCCCTTCTTGCCTATCTTGCGCTTGATTGCGGGAACGAGGGGCATGAAGATGAATGCAGGGATGGTGCCGAGCCACATGAATGCGGTGGTCATGAACGGGGTTGCGCCCACGTTGTATTTCATGAAATAGGCGTCAGCTGCATTGCCCACGCTCATCATCGCGAAAGCTGTGATGAAGAAGAATGCAAGCACGCGGAGGGGCTTGTTGCGTCCGAACTCCATCCACAGGTCGCTGACCTTGACGTTGGCGGCCTCCTTCTTGTCCATCACGACGCGCTCCTTGCACTGTGAGAAGCAGAAGAACAGCAGTACCAGACCTACGAGGGCGAAGATGGTGATTGTGATGAACCATGCGCGGGGGTCGGTGGGGGTTCCGCTGTCTGCAGACCTCATGGCTGCGGGAACGAACAGGGCCAGGACCATAGGAAGCGACTTGACCGCAAGTGCGCCGAGGTTGGCCATGAACATTCTGGTTGATGTCAGGACGGTGATCTCGTCGGTGTCGCGGGTGAGGCTTGAGTTAAGCGCACCGTAGGGCACGTTCACGAGGGTGTAGCACATGCTCATGCCCACGTATGTGATGTAGGCGTAGAGAAGCGAGCCGCTGAATCCGTTGTAGAAGCAGAGGATTGCGAGGGCCACCAGGGGAATACCGCCAAGGATGAGCCATGAACGGTACTTGCCCCACTTGGGGTTGCCCTTGTCGATGACTGTGCCGACGATGGGGTCCCAGAGCACGTCCACGAGACGCACTACGAGGAACATTGTTGCTGCTGCGCCGGGCTTGATGCCGAATACGTTGGTGTAGAAGAAGAGCAGCCAGATGCTGATGGTCTGGTAGATGAGGTTCTGCGCCATGTCACCGGAACCGAATCCGATGCGCTGCAGCCAGGAGAGTTTGTAGAAGCCTTTTGCTTCTGATGCTGTCTGTGCCATATTCAGTGTTATTTAAGATTCTTTTCTGCTTCGAGTATGACGTCGGCAACGCGCTTGCCGAGGGTCTTCTTGTCCTGAGGATGTATGTCGTTCCACTCGCCGAGGTCGCGGTTGTGGACTACGAATACGTTGTGCATCTCGGCTGCGACCTGCCTCTGGGCGTCCTGCAGGCGCACCCAGCCGCTGGTTTCGGCGGTCTCGAGCTCGGAGTGCTCGAATGCCGCAAGCTCGATGATGTAGAAGGGCAGGTCAGGATTCTGGAAATGGGCGCGCCATGCGGTGATCATGGTCTTCAGGAGCTCGGCGTAGTTATCTGCACGACCCGCATTGCTCTCACCCTGATACCAGATTACGCCCTTCGGGCATTTTGTGAGAGGTGCTATCATCGAGTTGTAGAGTCCTGAGGCCTTGTACTGCAGGAATACCTGCGCGTCGCGGCGGGGCATGCGGTGGCCTGCCTTGTGCTGCCAGCCCTGGCCAAGGCTCACGCTGCCCTTCACGGTCTCCACGCTGTATTCCTTGTCGGGAACGAAGCCGGCGGCGTTCTCTGCGGCGTACAGATGTATCTCCACCACGTTCTCGCCCTTCTTCAGATATTCAGCGGGAACCTTGTAGTTGCGGGGAGGGTACATGTAGGTGATGTTGCCTACGTAGTGGCCGTTCACGAAGGTGGAGTCGGCGTCGCGCATGGCACCGAGGTGCAGGATGGCGTCGCCCTTGCACTGCTTTGAGCTGAGCTTGAACGTGTTCCTGAGGCAGTGACTGCCGAAGAAGGGCTTGCCGTCCTCCAGGGCCCATGCGGGGTCGAACATGTCGATGCTCTCCCACTGTGCGGCTGTGTTCTCGGGCAGGGCGTTGTGGGCCTCCTGCCAGTCGGTGTAGAGGTGGGCGTTGTGATAGAGGGTCTTCTCCATCCACTGCCTGTCGCGGCACTCGAGGAGTTCCTTCTGAGCGTAGCCGGGCAGGTCCTCAGCGGGCATCCAGGCCTCGATGGGCGAGCCGCCTACTGAAGAGTTGAGCATGTATATGTCCTTGCCTGTGGCCTCGTTGAGATATTTTGCCGTGAAGTAGCAGACGGCGCCCCACGAGAGACCCTTCTGCGGGTCGTCAAGCACCTGCCACTCGCTTGCGGGCAGCGCCTTCTGAGGCCAGTCGAAGTTGAACGCGATGGGCACCTTCATGTAGTGCAGCTGCTCGTTGGTGTAGTCTGCCACGTCGGCGGCCACGACATCCATGCAGCGGCTTATCGGAAGCTCCATGTTGCTCTGCCCAGAGCAGAGATAATACTCGCCCTCCTGAGCATGAGCTGCACAGCAGAAAGTCAGGGCTGCAAGTATAAAAAGAAATCTGCTTTTCATTGGTTATTTGTGATTAACACAAATATAGCCAAGATAAGCAGATTAGTCTTATATTATTGTTTCAAATTTTTGAAATCCTGATAATTTATCGGGCGGTGACGTACTTGTGAAGAGTCTTTCTGACTGCGCCGGGGCCGGCGTAGAGCTCCTTTACCATTCCTTCAACCTTCTCGCCAAGGCCTGCCTCGTAGAGGTCGAGGCCGAACACGTCGGCGCGGCTGTAGAGGGCCTTCAGGCAGCTCCAGTCCTGCTCGGGCCTGCCGAGTTCGAGGGGTGCCACGATGGCCTGCAGCTCCTCGAGCAGAGGGTCGGTCGACGGCTCGAAGGCTGCACCGTTGTCGTCCAGGCCCTTGAGGTAGCGTGCATATCCTGCCAGCACGAGAGGGATGAGCACCAGGTTCTCCTTGTCGAGTCCGCGTGCCACGTATTTCTTCAGGGTCTCACCGAAGCGTATGGGCAGCTTCTGCGAGGTGTCGGTGGCGATGCGCTGCGGTGCGTCCGGCATGAAGGGGTTGGGGAGGCGCTTGCCTATCACCGTGCCTATGAACTCGTAGGGATTGAGCACGCCGGGGTCGGTGACCACGGGCATGGCCTCGATGTAGCCTATCTTCTGGATGAAGGAGCGGATGTCGGCGTCTGCCATCTCGGCTGAGATGAGGTCGTAGCCCAGCATGCAGCCGTAGATTGCCATGGCGGTGTGCAGAGGGTTGAGGCAGGTGGTGACCTTCATGGTCTCGACCTTGTCGACTGTCTCGCGTGTTGTGTAAAGGGCACCTCCCAGCTCGAGAGGCGGCCTGCCGTTGGTGTAGTTGTCTTCCACCACAAGGTACTGCACCTCCTCCGCATTCACGAAGGGAGCGGTGAAGGTCTTCTTCTCGGTGATGATGGTCTCGTTGTCTTCGAAGCCGTCGGCGGCTATCATCTCCTGCACCTTTGAGTGGGGGCGGGGGGTGATCTTGTCGATCATCGACCAGGGGAATGTGACCTTGCTTTCGTCCTTAAGGTAGGCGACGAACGCCTCGGGAACGAGCCCTGCCTTGGCCCAGGCCTCGGCGTATGCGAGCACGCCGGCCTTCACCTTGTCGCCGTTGTGCGAGCAGTTGTCGGTGCTCTGGATGGTCACGGGCAGCTCACCTGCCTGCCAGCGCTCGTAGAGCAGCGCCGCAACCTTTCCCATGGCAAGCACGGGCCTGAGGCCGCGCTCAAGGTCAGCGGGATTCACGAAGTAGCCCTTCTCGGTGATGGTGAAAGTGACCATCTGCAGGCTCGGGGCCCTGAATACTTCGCAGAGGCGCTCCCAGTCCTCGGTGAACTGGTAGTCGGCCTTGAGGCTCTCGGTGACGGAGGCGATGACCTTCTTCTCGATGGTGCCGCCTGACTGCAGGCTCACGAGGAGCGAGAGGTTGCTGTAGGGGCGGTAGGCCTTGTCGATGATCTCGTAGTCGAAGCTCTCGGCCACGATCACACCCTTGTCGTACTTGCCGCTGTTCAGGGCGTCGTTGAGTATTGCGGCGTGGAATGCGCGGAAGATGTTGCCGGCGCCGAAGTGAACCCAGGTGGGGGCTTCGGCGGTGTTCTTCTTCACGGCCTCGATATCGAACTTCGGGAGTTCGTAGCCTTTGGCCTCCCACTGCGAGCGGTCAAATCCGGGAGTAAGTATCTCGTTGAGTTTCATTGCGTTAGTTCTTGTTTGCGAGTTCGTCTTCAACTGCTGCCATCATGCCGGTTACCTGACCGAGGGCGAGCATGCGGCCGTAGAAGCCGTAGCCGGGGTTGTAGCCTCCGTCGGCATCGCCGAGGATGTCTTTGCCGTGGTCTACGCGCATGGGGAGACCTATGCCGTCGTTCGCATTGCGGCGGCGCTCCTCCTCAGTGAATATGCGGCAGAGCTCCACCAGATGTGCGCGTCCGCCCCAGTGGGGAGCCTCGATGAAGTTGCCTCCTCCGAGGGTCTGGCATGAGCGCAGATGGATGAAATGTGTCCTGGATGCGTACTTGTGTGCCATTGCTACGACGTCGTTCTGCTCGCCGGCGCTGAGAGAACCTGCGCAGAAGGTGAGGCCGTTGTGAGGGTTGTCGACGGCGCTGAGGAACCACTCGATGTCCTCGTCGGTGCGGACGATGCGGGGGAGTCCGAGAACCTCCATGGGCGGGTCGTCGGGGTGGACGCACATGTTGATGTCCCACTTCTCACATACGGGCATGATTGCGCTGAGGAAGTACTTCATGTTCTCGCGCAGGGCGGCCTTGTCGATGTCCTTGTAGAGCTCGAGCAGGCCCTTGAACTTCTTGATGGGCTCCTTGTCGCCCTCGCTGATGTTGCCGTTCACGAAGCCCTGGGTCTTGACGATGATGTTCTCCACGAGCTTGTGCTTGCCCTCTGCGGTCATGGTCTTGTCCATCTCCTCGACCTTGGCCACGATCTCTGCGGGGAATTCCTTCTCAGCGCCCTCGCGCTCGAGGATCTTGATGTCGAAATATGCGAAGCTGGCATAGTCGAAGTAGAGAGAGGTGCTGCCGTCGGGCCAGGGGTGCTTGAGGTCGGTGCGGGCCCAGTCAAGAACGGGCATGAAGTTGTAGCAGATGGTCTTGATGCCGCACTTACCGAGGTTCTCGAGGCTGATCTTGTAGTTCTCGATGAGCTGGTCCCTCTCAGGGCCGCCGTACTTGATTGCCTCGCATACGGGAAGGCTCTCGACCACTGACCACCTGAGGCCGTAGGATTCTATGTAGTTCTTGAGGTCGAGGATGGCCTCTTCTGTCCAGATTTCACCGTTGGGAATGTCGTGCAGGGCCGTTACGAGGCCCTCGACACCGATTTGCTTGAGCATCGGAAGAGTGATCTTGTCCTTCTTTCCGAACCATCTCCAGGTTTTTTCCATATAAAAGTCGAGTTATTAGTAATGTTTCATCAAATTTACTCAATCGCCGGGCTATTTCAAAATGTCTTTCAGCACTTCCTCGTCGGTCACGCCCTGGTACTTTGCCACGAACTCCTTGGGAGACATGTTGTAGTACTCGTGGAACGAGTTGGAGAAATGTGACAGGGATGAATATCCCACCTTGAATGCCACCTCGGCGATTCCCACCTGGTTGTTGATGAGCAGGAAGGCCGCCTGGCGGAGGCGTATCGAGCGTATGAGCTGGCTGGGCGAGGTGCCCACGAGTTCCTTGAGCCTGCGGTTCAGGTGCACGCGGCTGATGCCCACCTCCTGGCAGAGGGTCTCGACCGAGAACTCGGAGTTGTCGATGTTCTGCTTGATGGTCTCCATGACCCTGGCAACCAGCTTGTCGCTTGCGGAGTTCATCTTGATGCTGCCGTATTCGTAGATGACGCTGTTGTCCTGGCGGGCCGTGATCCTCTCACGGTTGGAGATGGTCTGCATGATGCTGCTGCTGAGCAGCTCGAGCGAGATGGGCTTGAGCAGTACGCGGTCGGCGGCCACGTCGGTTGCCTCCTGCATGCTCTCCTCGTCGGTCTGTGCGGTGAGGATGATCACGGGGATGAGTGCGGTGTCAGGCTCGGTCTTGATGTTGCGGCAGAGCTCGGTTCCGCGCATTTCCGGCATCTCGAGGTCGGTCACCACGGCGTCGGGCTTCAGGGTCTTGATCACTGACCAGGCCTCGGAAGGCTTCTCGAATGTGATCACGTTGAAGGTCTGCCTGAACTGCTTCTGCAGGTAGAGCAGCATGTCGGTGTCGTCGTCTACGAAGATGACGGTCTTGCGTGACTTGGCCATCCTGACGGTCTCCTCGTCGTGCTCCTGGACCGTGATCTGCTCGGGATTCTCGGAGGTGGTGTAGAGGTCCTTGTGGTGGCTGGTGGCGTTCAGCTCCTCCTTGCTGAGGTGCTTCTTGTCGCAGGGAACCAGCACCGTGAACTTCACTCCGTCCTCGGTGTTCTCGGCGCTGATGCGGCCGTGGTGCAGGTTCGTGAGCATCTTGGTGAGGTTGAGGCCTACGCCTGAACCTATGGATGCATCAGCGAGCGAGGTCTGGTAGAACCTGTTGAAGATCTTCTCGAGGTCCTTCTCCTCGATGTGGCTGCCGCTGTTCTCGACCTCTATCCTTATGTATTCCGCAATGTTGCTCTGCAGCTTGCCGACGTTCTTCTGCGGCGCGCTCACGTTCACGCTGATCTTTCCGTCCTCGGGCGTGTTCTTGAACGCGTTCGACAGCAGGTTGAATATGATCTTGTCGAAGTTTCCCTGGTCGATCCAGACGTTCTGCTGAGGGTTCTCGGACTCGAGGTCCATGCTGATGTTCTTCTGCTGCCCGAGAGTGGTGAACGACTGCAGGATGTCCCTTATGAAGTTGACGATCTCGGTCTCTCTGAAGTTGAGCTTCATCTTGCCTTCGTCGACCTTCCGGATATCCATGAACTGGTTGACTATTCGATTGATTCGCAAGCAGTTGCGATACATGAGGTTGTATGTGTCCTTGAGCTTTCCGTTCTCTTCGTTCTCCCTGAGGGTCTTGAGCGGGCTCATGACGAGGGTGAGGGGAGTGCGTATCTCGTGGGTGAGGTTGGTGAACATGTTGAGGCGCATGTTCTGGATGTCAGCTGCGTCCTTCGCCTTCTTTGCACGACCGATGAAATATAATATTATTCCGAGCAGAATGGCATAGAAGAGTATTGCCCATATCGACAGGTACCAAGGCGCCTTGATCTTGATGGCGATTGACTTTTCAGAGTAATTTGCCGGATTGTCTTCGTAGAAAGCTCGTATCCTGAAGGTGTATCGGCCGGGCCTGAGGTTGGTATAGGTGGCATGGCGGCGGGCCTGTGTGGTTTCTGTCCATTCCTGGTCGAAGCCTTCCATCTTGTAATTGTAGAGGATCTTCGCCGGGTTGGTGTATTCCAGGACTGAGAAGCCTATTCCTATGACGTTCATCTTATAAGGCAGACGAATGCTTGTGGCCTGAGCCAGTGTCTTGTCAAGGATGTTCCTCTTTCCGAGCTCGGGTTCATAGTCCACGTCCTTGTTCATCACGGTGAGCCTGTTGAACTGGACAGGGGGGATGTTCACAGTCTTGGTGAAGTCCAGCGGCTTGGCCATCGTGATGCCTCCGTTGCCGCCGAAGAACATGATTCCGAGCGAATTCTGG
Source organism: Bacteroidales bacterium (assembly GCA_024401745.1). GTDB lineage: Bacteria > Bacteroidota > Bacteroidia > Bacteroidales > UBA932 > Cryptobacteroides. Next base: position 2,190 of record JAKSKK010000037.1, on the reverse strand, counting down.
AAGGTCGAGCCCTGGCGGAAGTCGTTGGACTGCAGGCCGTCGTATGCATAGTAGTTCTTGACTGCGTGGCTGTCGGGGTCGAACTGGCAAAGGCCGTTTGTGGTGGCCAGCCAGAGCATGCCGTTCACGTCTTTCTGTATTGAATAGATGGAATTGCTGGGCAGTCCGTCCTCCTTTGTGAAGCATTCGCTTGAACCGGTGCTGGTGTCGTATCTGACAAGACCTTTTCTGGTGCCGAGCCAGAGAATGTCCTTGTCGGTGCAGCAGTACAGGACAATTCCTGACATGTGGTCCGCCGAGCCTTCTATGGGAACGAGCTCGTTCAGGGTGATGTCGAATTTCGTCAAGCCCTCGGTCGAGCATATCCAGAGCCTGTCCTTGTTGTCGAGAGTGAGACTGCCTGTCCAGAAGATCCTGCTGTCGTTCACAACCCTCTCTACGGTCTGGGTCTGTGCATCGATGATTGTCAGGCCGCCGCCGAAGAAGCAGACATAGATGACGTCGCGCTTCTTGTCGTAGGCTATCGATGAAACCTTGGTTGTGGGGAATCTGTAGTTCTCCCTGAAAGCGGAGATTGGGCCTCCTGAAGGCTTGCAGAAGATGCCGCCAAGATATGTTCCTATCCACAGTGTGCCGCGCTTGTCCATGGTCATGCACATTATGGAGTTGTTGTCGAGCCCTGAATTCTCGGCGTCGTATACGACTCTTCCCTCTTTGGAAAGGCGGAACAGACCACCGCCGTCGCAGCCGGCCCATACGGTCTCATTCTTCTCGTCGTCGTACATGCACGTGATGCATCCTGAGTTCTCTCCGGCAATGCCACGTACGCTGAGCGGGGTGGAGCTGAATCCGTATATCTGGTTGGGAATCACAAGAATGCCCCTCTGGAACGCACCTACCCAGAGGTTGCCCTGGTTGTCCTTGGTGAGGTTGTGGACCTTCCAGCCGCTGTAGTCGTACGGAGTGTTGGGGAACTGTGCGGGTCTGAGTTCCTCCGTTTCGGCATCGAATATCTTGATGCCGTCGTTCTCGAGTCCGACTATGAAGGAACTGCCCTCTTCGTCCATGTTCAGGAAGTCATTGTATATGATGGCGTGTGCCCTGGCTTTCTGAGCCGCGCCGGTCCCGGCCCTGCGTATGGTCTGCTTCTGGGCATCGAACACCAGGATGCCGTCGGAGGTGGTGCATATCACCACATTATGCGTGACAGGATCCTCCGCAATGGAATACACGCTTATGTTCTTCTGCCTTTCTGCGAGGGAAGGGTCCCACTTGATGTTGTCGAGAGCGTTGCATGTATTGGAGCTGACGACGGAAAGGCCTCCGATCTCTGAAGATATCCAGAGTCTGTTCTTGGAGTCGATGAACAGATAGTTGATGTACATCGAGTAAAGGCTCTGGGATAGGTTCTCCATCATATGGATGTCCTGCGCATGGGTGTCGGGATTGATCACGATGACGCCCCTGCCGGAGGTGGACACGAAGATGCGGCTCGTGCCGTTTGCCGTGTTGTTGAATTCCACGATGTCCGACACGTGCGGTTCCGGGGAGTAGAGATGGAACTGGGAGAAGGTGTTGATCTCGGAGTTGTATATCTGCAGGCCCTGACCGGTGCCTATCCATTTCGTGTGGCGGCTGTCTTCGTATATCTTGAGGACGAGGTCCTCTGCCAGCGATTCGGGGTCGGTGCCATGCCTGAAGACTGTGAAGCCGGTACCGTCGAATCTGGCGATGCCGTCCTGCGAGCAGAGCCACATGTAGCCTTCGTTGTCTTGATATATGTCGTTGATCTGGGCGTTTGGAAGATTGCCGGCTGAATCATAGATTCTTGCAACCTGGGCGTTCGCTGTTGCAAAAATGAAAAGGACAAAAAACAGCGATGAAATGATGCGTTTTTTCATATAAATATCTTTATAGTTGCAAAGATATTCAAAAAAGAATCAATTTTACAAAATATGTAACATTTGCAAAAATGATAGATGCATCATTGAAATTCCGTTCCATTGACTGTGCGTAACTTTGCAATAGAAAATAGGATAAGAATTTTGGTTTGTTGAAGTTAGTTTAATTAGTATGTGGTAACCCCGGGTGGCCGTGACGGTCCCCCGGGTTTTTTATGCCTGGCGGCATACAAACCGGTATAATGGACATTTTCGGTTGGTAAAATCCTATATAACAATTTGACACATT
>JAKSKK010000036.1 GCA_024401745.1 Bacteroidales bacterium | reverse complement strand
GCTCGCCATCGCATTCATTTTTTTAATTTTCAACTACTGATTCAAATTAATAATTGGTCTTTTCATTTTCCAGCCCTCCTTGAATAAATTTTTAATGTGATATCAAACTCGCTCTTGAGATCTTTCTGTAACCTTGAGAACGCGTCGACCTTGATCCTGCTACGATCCAGTAACCTTGCCGCCTGATGTAGCTCCAGTGTGATTGTCTTTCCCCGCAGCGATTCCAACGGTCCGAACTTCTTCTCAAGTGCGGCATAGTCGGGATTGATCGTTGTTTCGGGGATAGACTCTGCTGGTTTTGGACACGGAGTTCCAGCATCCGTTTTCTCATTGGCGAACTCTTCTTTATATGCTGCCATTTGCTTCCGCTCCAAGTCCGAATCTACCTTGTCGGACCGGAGTAAATTTCGTATAGCTTCTATGAGCATATCTTTACTTCAGGACGGGGATAAGACTCAAATGTTTCAGTCCGTCCGTCCTCATGTATAGGGATTTGAGGGGTTTTGGACTGCGTTTTGACGATTTGGACAATGAAAATGAAGAGAAACGCTTTGCAATCTTCAGGGTTTCATCTTAATTTTGCATCAAGATCATTGATATATGACCCGGGGAGCGCACCAGGGAGCATGACCCAAAGAAAAAGAAAAAGTCGCTGAATTTCAGCGACTTAAAAATAGGTTTCGTGGAGCATAGGGGAATCGGACCCCTGACCTTTTGAATGCCATTCAAACGCTCTACCAACTGAGCTAATACCCCAAGTGTTCTCTGCAAAGATATCATTATTTTTTGTATTTTTGCCAACCTGTTCAAGAATATGCAGAAAAATAAACCAAGAGCACAGATCACCAACAAGCGCGCCTCCTTCGACTACGAGTTCCTGGAGACGTACGATGCCGGTATCGTGCTGGTAGGTGCTGAGATCAAGTCCATCCGTGCCGGCAAGGCATCGCTGCAGGACGCCTACTGCTATTTCAGCAATGGCGAGCTGTATGTGCGCGGCATGAACATCGCCACCTACTTCTGGGCTTCTGCATGGAGCAGCCACGAGCCTCTCCGCGACCGCAAGCTCCTGCTCACCAAGCGCGAGCTCAAGCATCTGGCACAGGCCGTGAAGACCAAGGGCCTCACCATCGTGGCCGTGCGTGCGTACATCTCCGAGAACGGATACGCCAAGCTCCACATCGCCCTCGCAAAGGGTAAGCACGAGTACGACAAGCGAGAGACCATCAAGAAGAACGATATGCGCCGCGAAATGGAGCGCGCCGACTGACATGCCCCGCCAGCAGAAGCCAATACCCGCCGAAATGCCTCAGCCTGAACAGGTTGATGCTCGGCAGCTGCTTGCTTCCTACCTCGCGGGAGACATCGACCTCATCTGCGTCCTGGGCCCCACGGCATCCGGCAAGACCAAGTATGCGGTGCGCCTCGCCCAGCAGCTGAAGGCCATGCTGCCGGAAGGCCTCGAAGGGGTCGAGATCATCTCCGCCGATTCCAGGCAGATATTCCGCGGCATGGACATCGGCACCGGCAAGGACCTCTGCGAATACGGCGACATCCCGTACCATCTCATCGACATCCTGCCTGCCGGGGCTCACTACAACGTCTACGAATTCAAGCGCGATTTCATAGCCGCGTGGAACGACATACGCTCACGCCGCAGGATTCCCATCCTATGCGGCGGTACCGGCCTGTACATCAATGCGGTGACGGCCGGCTACGACTTCAGCGGATCGCACCCGCTCAGCGAGTCGAGGGACAACATTCCCGTCAGCGAAGACACTCCGCGCAGCACTTTCTTCATAGGCACCCTGGTCAGCCGCGAGGTCCGCAACGCAAGGATAGACGCCCGCCTCGACGCCCGCCTTCAGGAGGGTATGGTCGAGGAGATAAAAGGGCTTCTCGACGGTGGTGTACCGGCCGACACACTGATAGCGTACGGACTTGAGTACAAGTTCGTTACGCTATATGTTCTAGGAGAAATGACCTTCGATCAGATGCGCCTTCAGCTCGCCACGGCCATCCATCAGTTCGCCAAGCGTCAGATGACCTGGTTCCGTGGCATGGAACGCTCAGGCGTCAGTATCCACTGGGTCGAGGTCTGATCGCGAATTGCTGCTGTTCTTTCGAAGGCTAGCGGCCTCTGGCCGCCGGGGGACGTTATGGGGGCAGAGCCCCCATCAGAAAGGCTGTGCCTAGAACAGATTAAAAGCCTTTTTAATCTGTTCGACGGCATCCAGCCGCTCCCAACCGAAGAACTGCACGTCCTTCTTGCCGTACGTGCCGTCGGGATTCTTGATGTCGACGGCCTCCACGTAAGGCTTGCGGCCCATGTGACCGTAGGCTGCTGTGGGGGAGTAGATGGGGTTCTTGAGGCCGAAGCGCTCGACTATGGCTGCGGGTCGGAGGTCGAAGAGCTCGCGTACCTTGGAAGCGATGAAGGCATCGGTGGCCTCGCCGCGGAGGTCGGAGATGCCGCTTCCGCTCTCGGCTGCCACGTGTGCGCTGCCGTAGGTGTCGATGAAGATGCTCACAGGCTCTGCCACGCCGATTGCGTAGGCCAGCTGCACGAGGCATTCGTCAGCCACGCCGGCGGCCACCAGGTTCTTGGCGATCCAGCGTGCTGCGTATGCTGCGCTGCGGTCGACCTTGCTGGGGTCCTTTCCTGAGAAGGCGCCGCCGCCGTGTGCTCCGCGTCCACCGTAGGTATCCACGATGATCTTGCGTCCGGTAAGTCCGGTGTCGCCTGCAGGTCCGCCGATGACGAACTTGCCGGTAGGGTTGACGTGGAGGATATGGTCGCCCTTGAAGAGTGCTGCCGTCTGGGCGGGAAGGCTTGCGATGAGGCGGGGGAGGACGATGGTCCTGACATCGTTCTCGATGCGCAGGCGCATGGCCTCGTCGGCGTCGCCTTTGGCCTGCTCCAGGAACTCGGGAGCCGCGAACTCGTCGTGCTGTGTGCTGAGCACTATGGTGTGCACCCTCAGGGGCTGGTGCTTGCCTGAGAACTCGACGGTGAACTGTGATTTTGCGTCGGGACGCAGATAGGGCATGGGGCTGTCCTGCTCCTTGCGTATTGCGGTGAGCGTGAGCAGCAGCTTGTGCGCAAGTGACAGAGCCAGAGGCATATACTCCTCGGTGTCGCGGCATGCGTAGCCGAACATCATGCCCTGGTCGCCGGCACCCTGCGACATCTCGTCGGCGCGTACCACGCCGCGGTTGATGTCTGCGCTCTGCTCATGGATGGTGCTGATGATACCGCAGGAATCGGCATCGAAATGATACTCTGACTTGGTGTATCCGATCTTGCGGATGACTTTCCTTACGGTTTCCTGTATGTCGACGTAGGCGTTCTCGGAAAGGACTTCGCCTCCGACTACCACGAGGCCTGATGTGCAGAAGGTCTCGCATGCCACCTTGGACTCGGGGTCCTGGCGGAGGAATTCATCAAGGATTGCGTCTGAAATCTGGTCTGCCACCTTGTCAGGATGGCCTTCGGAGACTGACTCCGATGTAAAGAGATAGTTCATTTTTTTTAGCATTTTTTGACGAGGTTGCAAGCGGTCAAATCTGTCCTCGTTTTGTTAATCGGCGGCAAAGGTAATATAATTTTTCGAGATTCAGCCTGTTGATAACTTTTTTGGATTGTTAATAAGTTCTCGCGCACGCGTAGTAAATTTGCACCCGTGAAATTGTTTATGTTTTCATATATGAAAAAATCATTCAAGTATGTCTTGTCATCACTGATGGCAATGCTCATGGTTGTTTCTGCGTTTGCGCAGATTACAACATCTTCACTCAACGGCCGTATTGCCGACAAGGGTGGAGTTGCTATCCCGGGTGCGGCTGTAGTCGCAGTCCACAATCCTTCCGGTACACAGTACTATGCAATCACCAATGAGGAAGGACAGTTCTATATCAACGGTATGCGTGCCGGCGGTCCCTACACTGTAGAGGTAAGCTGCCTTGGCTACCAGCCCGTCAACTACACTGACATCACCCTCCAGCTTGCAGAGCCTTATCGTCTCAATGCACAGATGGCCGATGATGCAGAGATGCTCAACGAGGTTGTGGTAATCTCAACGGCATCGTCAAAGTTTGCAACCGAGAAGACCGGTGCTGCAACTAACATCAACAACGCACAGATCACCAGCCTGCCTACAGTCAGCAGGAACATCACCGACGTGACCCGTCTTTCACCTTACGGCGGAAACGGAATGAGCTTCGCAGGTTCAGACGGACGTAATGCAAACTTCACAGTCGACGGTGCAAACTTCAACAACAACTTCGGTCTTTCAGAGAACCTTCCCGGTGGTGGCAGCCCTATCTCGATCGATGCCATCGAGGAACTCCAGGTTGTGATCTCTCCCTTCGACGTACGTCAGACCAACTTCATCGGCGGTGGTGTGAACGCCATCACCAAGTCAGGTACCAATACTGTCAAGGGTTCAGCCTATATCTATCACCGCAACGAGAACATGCGTGGTGACACCATCTGCGGCGAGCAGATCTCAGGCGCACGCGCAACCGACCGCAGCACTACCTACGGCTTCACCCTCGGCGGACCCATCATCAAGAACAAGCTCTTCTTCTTCGTGAACGCTGAGTACGCAAAGGTTCCTACAGTCGTCAACCGCTGGCATGGTTCCCAGGATGGTGTTGCAAATGCAAACAACTACATCTCACGCACCACTCTCTCTGACCTCCAGAAGGTAAAGGACCACGTGATGAGCAAGTACGGCTACGACACCGGTTCATACACCGACTTCCCTGCAAACGAGAGCAACCTCAAGCTCCTCGCCCGCATCGACTGGAACATCAACGACAAGCACAAGCTCGCCCTCCGTTACAACTATACCCTCAACCAGATATGGAATCCTACCAACGGATCATCAATGGACGGTGGCACCCGCTACTCAAGCTCACGTCTGTCACAGAACTCAATGGCATTCTCAAATGCCCTCTACTCAATGGACAACCTCGTTCATTCAGTATCTCTCGACCTCAACAGCCGTCTGAGCAACGAGCTCTCAAACCAGTTCCTTGCAACATTCTCAAAGCTCGATGACGTCCGTGGAACCAACTCAAGCGAGTTCCCCTTCATCGATATCGCAAAGGACGGAGACAACTACATGGCTCTCGGTTATGAGCTCTTCACCTGGAACAACGCCGTTCACAACACCCATATCATGGTCCGTGACGACCTCACCTGGTACAAGGGCAACCACAAGGTAATGGGAGGTCTCTTCTACGAGTATCAGCTTGCCGACAACGCCTACATGCGTAACGGTACCGGTTACTACCGCTACAACAGCGTTGACGACTTCATCAACGGCGCAGCTCCCGAGGTTGTCTGCCTTACCTACGGTTACGACGGTGAGACCAACCCTGCAGCACGCGTACAGTTCCACAAGTCAGGTCTCTACGCTCAGGACGAGTGGACCGTCAACGACAAGTTCAAGCTCACCTATGGTGTACGCTTCGATGGTCTGTTCTTCGACAACTCAGACCTTATGACCAACAACGCCATCCTTGACCTCGAGTACAAGGACAACAATGGCAACCCCCGCAACATCGACACCGGAAGATGGCCCAATGCAAGCATCACCGCTTCTCCCCGTATCGGTTACACCTGGGACGTTCTCGGCGACAAGTCACTCAAGGTACGCGGCGGTACCGGTCTCTTCAGCGGCCGTCTGCCTCTCGTATTCTTCACCAACATGCCTACCAACGGTGGTATGGTTCAGTACCAGGCCCAGATCAACGCAAGCAACGCCAAAAAGAATGGCTTCACAATGGATGAGTTCGTCGGCGGTCTCGTGACCGATGCAAACGGTAACGCTACCATCAACGCCCTCCTCGACAAGCTCGTCAAGCTCGGCTATCCCCAGACCATCTCTCCTGAGGACGGTACCGTTCCTTCAGCAGTCAACGGCGTAGATCCCAAGTTCAAGATGCCTCAGGTATGGAAGACCTCTCTCGCTATCGACTATGCATTCCCTACCTCATTCCCTATGAGCATCACAGCTGAGGGTATCTTCAACAAGACCATCAACGCTGTCTGCATCTCAGACTGGAGCATCCCTTCAGTAGCAGGTTTCGCAAGATACAACGGTGTCGACAACCGTCCCATCTATCCTGACGGATTCCGCATGGGCACCAAGGCATTCGTTCTTGAGAACACCAACAAGGGCTACGGCTGGTCAGCAAACCTCACCTTCAACGCCCGCCCGACCGAGGGTCTCAGCTTCATGGCTGCCTACACTCACACCGTCAACAAGGAGGTCACCGGCATGCCCGGCTCAGCTGCTGAGTCAGCATTCACCTACGTACCTACTTCAGAGGGTCCCAACAACATCCGTCTCCACAACTCACAGTACGTTACTCCTGACCGTGTAGTTGCATCTGCAACAGCACACGACCGTAGCGGCAACCACTGGAGCCTCATCTATGAGACCTGGCGTGGCGGTTACAACTACTCTTACATGACCACCAACGACATGAACGCTGACGGTTACAACTACGACGCAATCTTCATCCCTACTGACGAGCAGGTTGCAAACAAGGAGTTCCGTTTCGTAAGCCAGGGCGATGCAGACCGCTTCATGGACTACGTTCATGCCGACAAGTATCTCAGCAAGCATCAGGGTCAGTATGCAGAGGGTTACAGTGTATACTCACCTTGGGTACACCGCATCGACCTCAGCTACAAGCATGACTTTGCTGTAAAGGCCGGAAAGAACACCAACGTTCTCCAGCTCAGCTGCGACATCAAGAACCTCCTTAACCTCTTCAACTCAAGCTGGGGCGTAAGCAAGTACCTCAACCCTGCAATCGGTACAGACGGACGCATCCTTAAGTATGAAGGCGTTGACGCAGAAGGCTACGCTACATTCTCTACACCTGCTGCCATCAGCGGTTCAACCGAGACATTCGTTCCCAACCATGCAATCGGCCAGTGCTGGTACGCTTCAGTTGGTATCAAGTACATGTTCAACTAATAAATCCGATTACGATTATGAAAGCAAAATATATAATTGCATCGCTTGTAGCCGTTTGCGCTCTTGCAATCGGATGTACAAAGGACGCTCCTACCGTTCTTGACGAGGTTCAGGTTTCTTCTTCATACATTGGACTTGCCAACAGTGATGGAACCAATGGCAAGACCATTCTTGTAACCGCAAAGGACAGCTGGTCAATCAGTGACATTCCCGAGTGGCTTACCGTTTCTCCCTCATCAGGAAACGCTGGTGATACTGACGTAACCTTCTCTGCTGTAAAGGCACCTGAGACCCGTCAGGTGAACATCAAGCTTACTTGCGCAGGCAAGGTGCAGACCATCATTGTAAAGCAGGAGGCAGAAAAGGTCATTCCCAAGACCATGTCAGTTGCCGAGGCTCTCAAGGTGATCGAGCAGTATCCCGACGGCTCACCCGTACAGCGCGTCAAGGGTATCGTATGCAAGATCCAGGAGATCAGCCCTTCATACGGAAACGCAACATACTACATCTCTGATGATGGTAAGTTCGAGGACGGAAAGTGGCTCCAGGTTTACCGCGGACTTTGGATGAACGGCGCTAACTTCACCAAGGGCGACGAGTTCTCACTCGGCGACGAGCTTGTAATCGAAGGCGTGCTCATGAGCTACAAGGGCACTCCCGAGACAAAGGAGAAAGAGGCTTACGTTATCGAGATCAACAAGTCCCTCATCAAGATCGCAAGCGTTGATCCTGAGGACGGCGTCATCCCTTCAGAGGGTGGTGACTTCACTGTTACTCTTGAAAGCAAGGGCAACGGATTCGAGGCCAACGTACCTGAGGATGCAACCGATTGGCTCTCTCTCAAGTCTGTATCCGGCAACACCGTTACTTACTCTGTAAAGGAGAACAACGCAGGTCCCCGCAGCACTTCCATCGTCTTCAAGACCAACGACGGTACAAAGGATTACACAGCAGAGACCACCCTTTCACAGCTTGGCAAGCAGGGTACCGAGGATGTTCCTTTCTCAGTAGCTGAGGCTGTCGCTTACTGCCAGAATCTTGGCGAAGGCACCGTATCAACTGCTGATTTCTTCGTAAAGGGTATCGTATCCAAGGTTCTCTACACCTATTCTGCAAATTATGGCACCGCAACATTCTGGATTTCAGACGACGGTGAGTTCCATGGTTCAGAGGACGGTAAGTCAACCACCGAGCCTGATCATGACTTTGAGGCATACAGCGTTTATTACTTCAACAATACTCCTTGGGCTGAAGGAAATGCTCAGATCGAGGTTGGTGCCGAGGTGATGATCTGTGGCAAACTTACTCTTTACAAGGGAGTTTCCGAGACTTCTTCAAAGAACGCATGGCTCCACAGCATCAACGGTGTCAAGGACGACGCCAACGGAATTGGTACACTTGCTGATCCCTTCAATGCTGTAGGCGCAATTGCCGCTGCACAGAACGCACCTTCAAACTATGTATACGTAAACGGCATCATTTCCAAGATCGCCAACAACGGTCAGTTCAGCGCACAGTATGGCAACGGAACATTCTTCATGTCTACCGACGGTGAGTATCACGAGGACAAGGCTCTCGACTTCGAGGCATACCGTGTTCTCTGGTACGACAACCAGAAGTGGGCTGAGGGCGACCCTGAGGTCGAAGTAGGCAAGGAAGTCACAGTTTGTGGTGTCCTTACAGTCTACAACGGACAGGCAGAGACGACCCAGAACAAGGGCTATGTCTACTCTTATAATCCTGCCAACTAAGAGTAATACTCAATTGATTCAATAAAGGAGGCGCGAGTCGAATGACCCGCGCCTCTTATTTATTTATATATTGGTATAGTCTAAAGTCCCCAGTCGGAAGCGTTGTAGCTGCCCTTGGGAGCGTTGGGCACGTTCACGAAGAAGGTGAGGCCCGTCAGCTCTTCCAGTTCCTCAACCGTGTAGAGGTCCTGCTTGCTGGGCTTGCGTCCCTTGTTTCCCTTGTGGCTGATGATGAAGGCCACGCACTGCAGCTCGCTGGCCGAGCACTTGTCGACGCGCTTGCCGGTGTTGCCCTTCTTTGTGCGGAGGAGAACCTTGTAGTAGGCGGTGGGAACCTGGAACGAACCGGCGCTGCCGCTGCCTTTCTTGGCCTTGATGGTGCTTCCGTATTTGTCGGTGAAGTCCTGGAAGATGCAGCCGATTACCTGATACAGGGTGTCGGAGCACCAGTAGGAGTCCACCTTGTCCTCGAGGTTGTTCCACACGCCGCCACCGGTGTTGAAGCCGTCCTGGAGCTGCGCGCCGATGTTGGAATAGTAGAAGACCTGCCTGTTGGTTGCTGAGGAGATGGTCCTGTCGCTTGAGCCGAGCAGATGGCCGCGGGTATAGTCGTCGAACTTGCCGTTCTGGGTGCATTTGATGTTGGGGTCGTTGCCGTAGGCATCGCTGCGGCCGGAACTTCCCTTGTAGCTGCTGTGCATGGGAGCTGCCACCCATACGGGATGTATCTTGCTCTTCGAGTAGCAAGCCGAGAAGTTGCGCACCCTGCGGGTAGTCACGTCCGGGCGGAAGGTGTGCGAATAGTAGTAGTCGCTGTTCTTGTCGTCGATGCCGTTGTGGTCGAGGTCAGTCTGGGCGGGGAGCTCGAACCAGCCGTAGTCGGCCTTGGTGCCGCCGCTGTCATGATGGTCGTCATCTTCGTCGTCATCGTCATCGCCTCCGCCTTGATCGCCATGGTCTCCTTGATCGCCCTGCCCGCCCTGGCCGGACGGCTTGGCCGCCTGGGTGACTCTGACGGTAGCAGTCACGGGATCCTGGCCACTGCGGCTCGCAATAAGGTTGATCTCGCCCGTGCGCTCCTTGTCAGTCGTGTTCTCTGACACGCTGTACTTCACAAGGCTCGACGCCTGGTCGAAGAGGGCTGCCGTGACGCAGCCCGAATAGTTGATACCGATAGACCAACCTCCTGAATACAAGAGGTTTACCACTATGGTTCCATTAGCTGCCTCGTGTGAGATGTTCAGCTTTGAATCAACGTTTATGACGGGGGTCTGCACCTGCTCAGGCTTTGAACAAGACAAAGTCGCGAGGCAGACCAGCAGCGCTGCGAGCATTCCAATTTTCTTCATATCACGGCAAAAATACATATTTTGCTAATTAAAAGGAAATATGTAACTTTGAATTCCTATAGCCAATGAAATCAACACATTTATTTAGGATATGAAAGCAAAGCATTTGATTCTCGCAGCTGTTGCGGCTCTCTTCACATTCGCCGCATGTCAGCCTGCCGAGGAAGATCTTGGCGAGCCAAACATCGACCTCAGCACTGCGTCAGTTGCATTCGGTCAGGGAGCATCATCCCAGACCATCACTCTTAATTCGACACGTGACTGGAAGGCCCAGGACATAGCTGACTGGCTGGTTGTGGAGCCCGCTTCAGGCAAGGCTGCAAAGGCTGACCAGACCATTACCATCACTGTTCTCGAGAATACCGGCAGCAACAGGAACTGCTCTATCAAGTTCACCTGCGGCATTGACAGCGAGTATCTTGCAGTCACCCAGGAAGGCCCCGGCGGCGGCCCCGTCGAAGGCGAGGGAACTAAGGCATCACCCTATTCAGCATCTCAGGCAAACCGCCTCGGAGCAGAGCTGGGTGCTGAGGAGCAGCTTGCTGACGTCTTCGTTTCCGGCAAGATATCTACAATCAAGAGCGTAGACACCAGCTTCGGAAACGCCGAATATTACATTTCTGATGACGGCAAGGCTGACAATGAGTTCTACATCTATCGTGGATATTCTCTTGGCGGCAACAAGTTCAAGACCGAGGACGAGATCAAGATCGGCGACGAAGTTGTAGTTTACGGTACCATCATAAACTTCAAGAGCAACACCGTGGAGATGACCACAGGCAGCAGGATCGTCGTACTCAATGGCCAGGAATTCGAAGGTGGCGATGAAGGCGGCGGTGACGTTGATCCCATCACCGGAACCAGCCTCCTCACCAACGGAAGCTTCGAGGACTGGACCGATACCAAGCCCGCTGGATGGAATTTCTCAAAGGGCAATGCAACTCTTACCAAGAGCAGCGATGCCAAGGAAGGCAGCAATGCCTGTGAGGTTTCCGGAAGTGCAGACTCCAACCTGCGTCTCATGAGCAAGGAATATGTCCTCCTTCCCGGTACATATCAGATTCAGGCTTACATCAAGGGCGCCGGCCAGTACCGTGTAGGTTACACTGTTCTCGTGAATGGCGCTCCTGAGAATTCTGACAGCTATATCTATGTTGATGAGGCTCCCGTCCAGGCAACATCTGACTGGACCCTGCATACCGTTCAGTTCAAGCTTGAGGCACAGACATCAGTCAGCGTCACAATCATGAACAGCAAGAAGGGAGCAGGAAAGACCATCCTCGTTGACGACGTGAAGCTCGTTACCAATGACGGTGGCCTTGGCGAAGGCGGCGGCGACGATGGCGGCGACGACGGTGGCGACACCCCTCCCACTCCCGGTGAGATCGTGGACGTTACAGTCGCCGAGTTCGAAAAAGCGCCTGTTGGTGAGCAGAACTATCGCTTGAAGGGAACCGTACAGGGCCCCATCAACACTCAGTATGGTAATTTCGACATCGTAGACGCTACAGGAACCGTATATGTTTACGGAACATCTAATTTCGCTGATTATGCATCACAGTTCGAAGAGGGTGGCACCGTTACCTTCGTAGGCCAACGTGGCGAGTACAAAGGCAAGATTGAGGTCCTTAACGGATATATCGAGAAGTATGAGTCCGGTCAGGGCGGCACCGGTGATGACGGCGGCGAAGGCGGTGACGTTATCGATCCTTCAACCCTCACCCAGATTACCTGTGCAGCGTTCAATGCACTCTCAACATCAGATACTGATTATTATATTCTCGAAGGAAATGTCACAACAATCGAGAATACTCAGTATGGCAACCTCTACATCAAGGATGATTCAGGCGAGGAGGCGTACATCTATGGCCTTAACGGCAAGAACGGAGAGGCATTCGGCGAACTTGGCGTTGCCAAGGGCGACAAGATCAAGATCTATGGCCAGCATACCGTCTACAACGGCACAACAGTCGAGATGAAGGGCGCAAAGCTCCTCAACATTACCAAGGGTGACGATGGCGGATCCGCCGATGCAATCGTTGTTCTCTCGTTCCCTGACGACAACAGCGCAAACAACAAGGTCAACGGATACGATGAACCTTGGACAGCAAAGAGCGGCAGCTACTCATTCACGATGACGGCATTCAATAACTATGAGTGGAAAGACTGGACATATATCCGTTGCGGACGCAAGGCTGCTTCAGTCGCTTCAATTGCGACCAATGAGGCTATAGGCGAAGCCGTTTCAAAGGTTGTGATTGCCATCGACAAGATTACCGCAGCTGACGTCAACTCAATATCTCTCATTGTGGCTAAGGACGCAGCATTCTCGGATGTTGTTGAGACCGTGGCTGTCAATGCAGCGAAGGGCGACGTCGAGGCTTCCATCAGCACACCTGCTGAAGGCCTCTACTACAAGCTTGTATTCGACTGCAAGGCATCTTCAGAGAAAAAGAACGGCTTCGTTCAGGTTTCTGCACTTTCATTTATGAAATAATGATTTGAAATACCGCGAGTCTCTCGCGAAAATATCTCAAGGGCGGCCCAAGGGTCGCCCTTTTTATTTGTCATTTATCTTGACTATATTTGTAAACTATACATAGTGTGCCCAGATTGTGAGGAATAAAATAGTATATTTTATAGCGTTGATTTTCACCCTTGTCTCCTGTGGTGAGAAGGAGCCGTCAGCGGAACTGGTGAACCTTGAGATAAGGAACACCGAGGTCACTGCTGCCGCGGGCAGTCAGTTCGTGTCCGTTGAGGCGGTGGGGGACTGGACGCTGCAGATCGAGGGCAATCCCGACTGGGCGGAACTCTCCAGGACCTCCGGCAGCGGCAGCAGCGCCACCATCATTCTCGAGTACGCTGAGAACGTTGCCCCCGAGGACCGCACCCTCGCCCTTGTGCTCTCCGGTGGCGGCGGCAGCCTCAGGGCCGATTTCAAGCAGCTCGGCAAGCGCATGGGCGCTCAGACCGGGCTGAACCCCGACAAGGTCGCCTCATGGCTGGAGCTTCCTGCGACTCAGGATGGTGACGGGCGATATTTCTTTACGCACAACATGTCCGTCGGCAAGTACTACGGCCGCAACTATTCCTTCTACCTTGACACCGATGCGAAGATCTCTGTCTGGGTGGCATACCCTCTGAACAAGGGCCTGATAGGCACCGGCTCACGCACAAATGAATGGGGGCTGGACCCCAAGGTGCCGCGCCAGTATCAGCCTGTGATCTATTCCGGCTTCAAGGGTGGCTACGAGCGTGGCCATCAGCTGCCTTCGGCCGACCGCTACGGCGCCAACGTCTCCACGTTCTACGGTACCAACATGACGCCCCAGAGGGGCGAGCTCAACGAGAACGCATGGGCTTCGCTCGAGGGAATGGTGCGCGACTGGTCATATCAGTTCGACACCCTGTACGTGGTGACAGGAGCCGACATAAACGGCAGCAAGGACTTCGCCACCGACAATGACGGCAAGAAGATCACGGTTCCTGTAGGCTACTTCAAGGCCCTGCTCGGGTACAAGAGGAGCGGTACCATAGGCATCACCGGCACCACGGGCGGCTACACGGCAATCGGCTTCTACTTCAAGCATCAATACTATGACGATTCTGAAATAATGGAACAGGCCATAACCATCGACGCCCTCGAGAAGAAGACGGGCTTCGACTTCTTCGTGAACCTGCCCTCGGCCATCACAGACAAGCTGGCTGAAAAAGTTGAATCCACAAAAGACTCCTGGTGGTACTAGGGGCCTGCAAAATAACACTGAATGAAACGAATAATCTACATCATTGCCTTTGCGGCTGTCCTGCTCTCCTTCGCAAGTCCTTCAATGGCTCAGCAGAAGAAGAAAAGCTATGTGATAGGTTTCTACAATCTCGAGAACCTGTTCGACATCTACAACGACCCTGCAAAGAACGACGAGGAGTTCCTGCCCGAGGGCAAGAACAAGTGGACTCAGGCCAAATACGAGAAGAAGGTCCACAACATGGCACAGGTCATCCGTGCCATGCGCGATGACAACGGCCAGTATCATACCATACTCGGTATCTCCGAGATAGAGAACCGTCTGGTCATCGAGGACCTCGTGAGCGATCCCCAGATTGCCGACGCCAATTACCAGATCGTGCACTATGACGGTCCCGACCGCCGTGGTGTGGACGTGGCTCTCCTGTACGACCCCACAAAGTTCAAGTATCTCGATTCAGAAAGCATCCCTTTCACCTTCGAAGGCAGCAAGATCCAGTTCTCGCTCGACCAGGCAGGCCAGGATGCATTCCGCACCCGCGACGTCCTGATGGTTCATGGCACAATCGAGGGTGAGCACTTTGCATTCTATGTGACACATCTTCCTTCCCGCCTCGGTGGCAAGGGCGGTGACCTCCGTGGCCGTGGCGCCGAGATCATCTACAACCATGCACGTCAGATGGAACGCAAGTATCCCGGCATCAAGATCGCCGTCATGGGCGACATGAACGACAACCCCACCGACGAGAGCCAGGTGAAGTACCTCCACGGCCGCGACCTCCCCGAGCTGAAGCTCCGCGAGGATTTCTTCAATCCCTTCCTGTCAATGCTCCGCGACGGATACGGTTCCCTTGCATATCAGGGCGAGTGGAATATCTACGACATCATCCAGGTGAACTACAACATGGCCATCGCTCCGCACGGCGGACTCAAGATCCAGCCTATAGTCAAGAACAAGTACTATGGCCGTATCTTCAGCAAGCCTTTCATGGTGCAGCAGACCGGCCAGTACAAGGGACAGCCCTTCCGCACCTTCAGCAACGGCGCCTTCATCGGCGGCTATTCTGACCACTATCCGACCTATATCGTAATTTCCAAATAATGAAAAAAGCTATACTCTCACTGTCATTGCTGCTGCTCGCATTCGCAGCGATGGCCCAGGCGCTCACAGGTGGCATCACCGCCACCGTCGTGAACCGCTCGGGACGACTCCCCATCGAGGGGGCCAAGGTCGTCCTTACGCAGGATGGCGAAGTTGTCGAGAACTTCACCACCGGCACAGACGGCAAGTTCAACTTCACCGGCCTTGACAACGGCAGCTACACCCTTGAGGTCGAGGCTGAGGACTTCGTCGGCACACAGATCAACGTGCTCGTGGAGAAGGGCTTCGTGCGCGACCTCGTGTTCGTGACCCTCTCACCCTCAAGCACCATCAAGGAAGACATCGACGACTCCAACTTCGCCGAGTTCGACCTCGCCGACACAGGCTATTCCGATTCTCCTACCATCCTCTTCGGCTCCAACGATGTCTACAACAACATTGTGGGCTACGGTTTCAGTTCAATCCGCTTCAAGAACCGCGGATACAACTCCGAGACCGAGGACGTCTACCTTGCAGGCGTGAGGATGAACGATGCCATCACCGGATACTCTCCCTTCTCTCTGTGGAGCGGCCTCAACGAGGCAATGCGCTCGAAGGAGACCACCATGGGCCTCGAGGCATCCGAGTTCGGCGTGGGTGGCTTCAACGGCATGACCAACATTAACGCCATCCCTTCAAGCGTGCGTCCCGGCTGGCGCTTCAGCGTACTGAGCAACTCCGCCCTGTACCGCCTGCGCCTCATGGCCAACTACGCTTCAGGTCAGCTTGACAACGGCTGGAGCTACGCATTCAACGTCAGCGCCCGCGTGGGTGGCAACGACTGGGTCGAGGGTGTGTACTACAAGTCTCTCGCATTCTACGGCGGTATCGAGAAGAAGATAAACGACGAGAACAAGCTCGCGCTCATCGCCTTCGCAACCCCCGGCGAGAGGGGCGCGCAGAACGCCAGCACCCAGGAGGTCTATGACCTCATGCACGACAACATGTACAACAGCAACTGGGGCTACCAGAACGGCAAGGTGCGCAACTCACGCGTTCGCAGGACCTTCGAGCCTATCGTGGCGCTCAAGTACGACTTCACTCCTTCCGACGAGTTCGCCGCATCGGCAACAGTCCTCTACCGCACCGGAAAGAACGGCTACACCGCACTTGACTGGTACGACGCGATGGACCCTCGCCCCGACTACTACCGCAATCTTCCTTCATACTCATACTTCGAAGACGAGGACTACAACCGCTCGAATGACGAGAAGGCCGCGTGGGCTACCGAGATGTGGAATCCCACATACGCAAAGTCATACGCCAACTACCAGCACCTCAACTGGGACCGTCTGTACAACGTGAACTACAACAATCCCGACGGCCGCAGCAAGTACGCCCTCGAGGAGCGTCACGTCGACCAGAACGACCTCAACTTCGCAGGCTCGTTCAAGTGGCGTCCCAGCAGCTTCATGAAGGTTAACGGCGGCGTGAGCCTCAAGTGGAACCGCACCGAGAACTACAAGAAGATCAACGACCTGCTTGGCGGCATGTACTACGTGAACGTGGACCAGTTCGCAGAGCGCGACTTCGCAGCTAACGAGGCGCTCATCCAGAACGACCTCGACTACTTCCTCTCCCACGGCTCAGCCCAGAAGATAGAGCAGGGCGGCAAGTACGGCTACGACTATCTTGCGCAGATCCGCAAGGCCAAGCTCTGGGCGAATGCCGAGTATAACAAGAATGGATTCAGCGCAACTCTCGCCGCATCAGTGGGATACGAGTCCTTCTGGCGTGAGGGTCTTGTACGCAAGGGCCTCTTCGCAGGTCTTGACGACAACGGCAACGAGATTATCTACAACGGTGTGAGCCTGACCAACTACGACCAGCACGGCAACGTGATCACCTCGAAGGGCAAGTCAGAGGTCAGCCAGTTCCTTACCTATTCAGGCAAGCTCGGCCTCGTATACACCCTTTCAGGCGGCCACCGCTTCAGCGCCAACGTGGGCTATTTCAACGATGCTCCTACCTTCAACCAGGCATTCATCTCAGCCCGTACCCGCAACTCCATCATCGACGGCCTGACCACCATCAAGTCGCTCTCAGCTGACGTGAACTACCAGTTCAGCTCCAACGGATACAGCGGCCGTATCACCGGCTACTACACCAAGATCATGGACCAGACCGACGTGATGAGCTTCTACGACGATTCTCAACAGTCGTTCACCAACTTCGCCATGACAGGCATCGACCAGCGCCACATGGGCATCGAGCTCGGCGTGAAGGTTCCTCTGTTCGTAGAGGGTCTCTCCGCATCAGGAGTCCTCAGCCTGGGCGAGTTCATCTACACCAGCACACCTCACATGGTCCAGACAGTCGACAACAGCGCGGCCATCATCCGCGACGAGGACGTCAAGTACTGGAAGAGCCATCCTACCTTCAAGAAGGTCAACGTCGGTGGCATGGAGATCTATGACCAGGATGCAAACGGATACATCCCCGGAAAGGAGAACAAGCACTATGTTCCCTCGACACCTCAGCTTGCGGCTGAGCTCGCGCTCAACTACCGCTACAACTACTGGTTCCTCGAGTTGAACGGACAGTACTTCGCACACTCTTACCTCGACATGAACCCTCTCTACCGCACCTCGTTCGCATGCAGCGGCGGCGACGGCATCGAGACTCCCCAGGAGGTCGAGGCCATGGCGGCACAGGAGCAGTTCGCTCCCGCGTTCCTGCTCAACGCCAGCATAGGCAAGAGCTGGTACATCAACCGCAAGTACAACTTCGGCTTCTCTCTCGAGGTCAAGAACATCCTCAACAACAAGGACGTCCGCACCGGTGGATACGAGCAGACACGACTCATCAAGAGCACCGGCAAGGACCGCTACTACGCGTTCGACCCCAAGTACTTCTACATGCAGGGCGCGAACTATATGTTGAACCTTTATTTCAGATTCTAAGCGTATGAAAAAGTATATCGTAATCGCAGCGATGCTGCTCGCAGCTGTTTCCTGCCAGTCTCTGAAGGAGGAATTCCAGCCCGTAGTGACTTTCGGATACGAAGATCCGGCTCCCTACAAGTACTATACAGACGCCGATTTCAGCAAGATAATCACCATCAAGGAGCTCGCAGGCCAGTATACCCCCGGCAAGCCTTTCGAGATGCCCAAGGACAAGGACATCCTCAAGGGTGCCGTGATCAAGGGCGTCGTCAGCTCCACCGACCAGCCCGGCAACTTCTACAAGAGCTTCTTCATCCAGGACGAGACCG
>JAKSKK010000035.1 GCA_024401745.1 Bacteroidales bacterium | reverse complement strand
CGGCTGTCACCAACCACTTTTGTCACTATCACCAACCATTTATGTCCACATTACCAAATCCCCCATAGACTTTAATCTGTGGGGGATGTTTGTGCCCGAGGCGGGGCTCGAACCCGCACGTCTTTAAGGGACAAAGGATTTTGAGTCCTTCGCGTCTACCATTCCGCCACTCGGGCTGGGTGTGCGGCGGTGCCTGGGCACCACGGTTTTTGCGTCTGCAAAGGTAACGCAAAAACGCGATTTATCAAATTTTTGCAGTATCTTCGTCGTCTATGGCTAAAATCAAGATCAGCAGCGGTTTTACTCAACTCAAGATAGCGCTTTTGCGCTACAGCAAGGTCTTTGTGGTCTACGACCGCAACGTGCAGCAGTATGTCGATAAATTTGCATCCGGCAAGCCCTCGTTTGCCCTCGATGCCACCGAGGATCAGAAGACCATGACCACCGTCATGTCCATCTGCCGCTGGCTGATGAGCCAGGGGGCTGACCGCAGCGCGCTCGTGCTTGCCGTGGGCGGAGGCCTCACCTCCGACGTCGCAGGCTTTGCTGCCAGCATCTACAAGAGGGGAGTCAGATACGCAAACATCCCCACCACCCTGCTTGCCATGGTGGATGCCGGAATAGGCGGCAAGACCGGAGTGAACGTCGACGGGTTCAAGAACATGCTCGGCGTGATCAGGCAGCCCGAATTCACCTACATCTGCCCCCCTGTGCTGCAGACCCTCCCGGCCCGCGAATACCGCTCAGGCGCCGCAGAGATGCTCAAGACCTTCATAATCAAGGATGAGGATAGCTACGCCAAGGCCCTGAAGGTGCTCTCCGAGCCGTTCAGCGCCGACGCCATCTCGCCCCTCATCGAGGCTGCGGCCAAGATCAAGGCAGGCATCGTGAAGAAGGATGAGGAGGAAGCCGGCCCGCGCCGCGTGCTGAACCTCGGCCATACCTACGGCCACGCCATAGAGTGGTGGCAGAAGGAGACGAACCAGCCCGACCCCTACACCCACGGCGAGGCTGTGGCAATAGGAATCATCCAGGCGGCCGTGAAGTCTGAGGCTCTCGGTAAGTCCAAGCCCGGCCTGGCCGACAAGCTGCGTTCCGACTTCGCCTACTGCGGCCTGCCTACTGAGCTGCCCTGCAGCGACGACGAGCTCCGCAAGGCCATACTCCAGGACAAGAAGGCCGAGGGCGACAAGCTGAATTTCGTGTTCATCAAGGATATAGGAAAAGTCACGGTAGAAAAGATATGATCTGTACCAGCATACGCGGGAAGAACCTTGCTCAGATATACGACATTCTCGCCCGTCCCGAAGTGGAGATGGCCGAGATACGCATAGATCTCTGCGACCTTTCGGACGACGACATCTGTGAGCTCTTCGGCGAGAGCGACACACCGCTCGTGGCAACCTGCCGCGGCAATGCCGACAGGCTCGCGATGGCCATCGAGGCCGGCGCACGCTATGCCGACCTCGAGCTCGAGGCTCCTGCCTCTGCCAGCCGCTACATACAGAAGCTCTGCCGCCGCTACGGCACCGAGCTCATACGCTCCTACCATGAATTCGAGGGCACTCCCGACATGGAGATGCTCCAGATGGCCCTGGCCCGCTGCTTCCGCTACGGTGCCGACATTGCAAAGGTGGTGACTATGTGCAACTCTGACGAGGATGCCGCCCGCCTGGAATCGCTGTACAGCGTGGTGCTTGAGGGCGTCGACAGCCTTGAGGGCCGTCTGATAGCCTTCGGAATGGGCGAATACGGCAAGGCCAGCCGCCTTGAGTGCCTGCGCCGCAGCGCACCGTTCACATACGCGGCACTCTCGGAGGATGAGGCCACGGCTCCCGGTCAGTGGACCCTGGAAGCCATGCGCAAGGCTGTGTACGGAGAGTTCAGGGGCTTCCGTGCCACCGGTCTCCAGATGCCCGCATCCAAGAGTTTCGCCCAGCGTGCCATAGTTGCCGCAGCGCTCTCCCAGGGCACGTCCCGCCTCAGCGGATACACTCCCTGCGCTGATTCAGAAGCTGCCATCGCCCTTGCAAAGGTTCTTGGCGCCAAGGTGGAGCAGCAGGGCAACATATTGACCATCACCGGTATAGGCCCTGTCAAGGAGCCGCTGCATCTTAAGGAAGTGAGCGTCGGAGAGTCCGGCCTTCTGGCAAGGCTCAGCATCCCCATACTGTCGGCCATCAACGGCGAGCCATTCACCGTGAACGGAGTCGGCACCCTGCCTCAAAGGCCTCTCAGCGAGGCCGGCGGCATAATGGCGGCCTTCGGTGTGCTGCTTGGCAATGCAGCCGAGAAGCCCGGTGCACGCGAGCTGTACGTTCCGGTAAACGTCAGGGGCCAGCTGATTCCCGGCACGGCCGACGTGTCAGGAAAGGGCGGTTCGCAGCTCATCAGCGGCCTGCTCATGGCCCTGCCTCTCTGCAACAAGGACTCCCTGATGTTCGTGAGCGACCCCCGCAGCATACCATATATGTACATCACGCTCGACGTGCTCCGTCATTTTGGCATCAACACCCGCTCTGAGATGGAGGGCGACGCCGAGATGCTGGAGGCTCAGGACTGGACCTGCTGCACGGGTGTGAACTTCAAGGTCAAGGGTGGCCAGACTTATCGTGCAGCCGAGTTCGCCATCGAGAGCGACTGGAGCGCCGCCGCCAACTTACTGGTTGCAGGTGCCCTGTTCGGCAGTGCTGAAGTCTGCGGTCTCGACATCAGAAGCCTGCAGGCCGACCTTGCCATAATCGACATACTGGTCGAGGCGGGAGCCGTTGTTTCCCAGATGGAAGACGGCACCGTGGCTTCAAGGCGTGCCCCGCTCGAGGCGTTCAGCACCGACCTCAACCACGCGCCGGACCTCTTCCCGATAGTGTCTGTCCTTGCCGCATTCTGTGCAGGCGAGAGCCGTCTGGCGGGAATTGCCCGCCTTGCCGGAAAGGAATCCAACCGTGCCGAGGCCATCGTGGAGATGCTCACCCAGATGGGCGTGGAATGTGCCGTCGAGGGCGATGAGCTCGTAGTTGAAGGCGAGCCTCTGACCTCCCGCCTGCTGCACGGCCGTCTGCTGAAAGGTGGCAGCTATACCACCCGCCATGACCACAGGATGGTGATGGCCCTGAAGGTGGCCTCCATAGGAGCAGAAAGCCCCATCGTGCTTGACGATGAGGCCTGCGTATCTAAATCTTTTCCGGGATTCCCCGATCTTACAGCTCTGGCTTGAATGCTTCCGGCATGCTCAGCTTGAACAGATTGTTCCTGTGCATGCGGTCGATCTTCTCCCTGACTGCTTCGTCTTCGCACACTCCGGTGCGGATGTAGCGGTCGAGCACCTCGTAGGTGAATCCGAACTTCTGCTCGTCTGAGCAGCTGTGGGGCAGACCGTCGTCGGGAATCTTGTCGACCCACTTTGCGGGGATGCCGAGAGCATGGCCTATTCCCTTGATCTCCTGCACGGTAAGGCCGCCGAGAGGGCTGAAGTCACCCACGCTGTCGCCCCAGCGGGTGGCGTATCCTACCCAGTCCTCGGAGAGGTTGCAGGTGTTGACCACGCGGCCGTTCACTGACTGCGATATGGCGTATAGCACGCACATCCTCACGCGCGGAGGGATGTTCTGCTCGGTCTGGTTGGAGAATCCTTCCTCGACCACGGCGCGCACGTCCTCGAAGCCCTTGACGATGCTGGCGATGGGAGCGCAGATGTACCTTATGCCAAGGTACTCGCATATCTCGTCGGCACCGTTCAGGCTCTGGCCTTCGGCGGGCATTGCCACACCCACCACGTTCTCCTTGCCGAGAGCCTCAGCGCAGAGTGCTGCGGTCACTGTGCTGTCCTTGCCGCCGCTCATTCCGAGCACTGCGCGGCAGCCCTTGCCATTGCGTTCGTACCAGTCTCTGATCCACTGGATGCACTGGTCCTTGAGTTCGATGTAGTCCATATCTTAACCTATTGCGCCCTCCAGTGAAACGGAGAGCAGTTTCTGAGCCTCTACTGCGAATTCCATAGGCAGGCGTGAGAGCACCTCGCGGGCATAGCCGTTCACGATCAGCCCCACTGCCTCCTCGGGCCCGATGCCGCGCTGGTTGCAGTAGAAGAGCTGGTCTTCGCTGATCTTCGAAGTGGTCGCCTCGTGCTCCACGGTGGCCGTGGGATTGGAACTCTTGATTACCGGGAAGGTGTGTGCGCCGCAGTCGGAGCCTATCAGCAGCGAGTCGCACTGCGAGAAGTTGCGGGCTCCGGTGGCACCTGCGGCCACCTGTACGAGGCCTCGGTAGGAGTTCTCGCTGTGCCCGGCGCTGATGCCCTTGCTGACTATGCGGCTCTTGGTGCCGCGCCCCACGTGTATCATCTTGGTGCCTGTGTCGGCCTGCTGGTAGTTGTTGGTGAGCGCAACTGAGTAGAACTCCGAGGCGCTGTAGTCGCCCTTGAGTATCGTCGAGGGGTACTTCCATGTGATGGCGCTGCCCGTCTCCACCTGGGTCCAGCTCAGATGCGAGCCGCTGCCCTTGCATATACCGCGCTTGGTCACCAGGTTGAGGATGCCTCCGCGGCCCTCTGCATCGCCGGGGTACCAGTTCTGCACGGTGGAGTACTTCACGTCGGCGTCTTTCTCGACTATTATCTCGACCACTGCGGCGTGCAGCTGGTTCTCGTCGCGCATGGGGGCGGTGCAGCCTTCCATGTAGCTGAGCTGCGAGCCTTCGTCGGCAACTATGAGCGTGCGCTCGAACTGGCCTGTGCCGCTGGCGTTGATGCGGAAGTAGGAGCTGAGCTCCATGGGGCACTTCACGCCCTTGGGAATGTAGCAGAACGAACCGTCGGAGAAGACGGCGGAGTTCAGCGCGGCGAAGAAGTTGTCGCCCACGGGAACCACGCTTGCCAGGTACTTGCGCACCAGGTCGGGATGCTCGCGCACGGCCTCCGAGAACGAGCAGAATATGATGCCTTTCTCGGAAAGGGTCTTACGGAACGTTGTGGTCACGCTCACGGAGTCGAACACGGCGTCGACGGCCACCTGGCTCTCCTTGCTCTTCACGCCGGCAAGCACTTCGCGCTCCTTGAGGGGAATGCCAAGCTTGTCGAAGGTCTCGAGAAGGGCGGGGTCGATTTCGGTGGGGCGCTCGCTGTCCTTCTTGGGCGCTGCCCAGTATATGATGTCCTGATAGTCGATCCTGGGCAGCTTGAGATGTCCCCAGCTGGGCTCTTCCATCTGCTGCCACTTGCGGAAGGCGTCGAGGCGGAACTCAAGCAGCCACTGCGGCTCCTGCTTGCGCTCCGAGATGTGACGTATGATGTCTTCGTTCAGACCCTTGGGGGCGAACTCCTGCTCGACGTCGGTCACGAATCCTTCCTTGTACTCCTGGGAGGTTATGTCTTTCAGCAATTCATCCATAACGGGTGCAAAGATAATCATATTATCATTATCTTTGGTGACATGAACACTTTCGGAAGAATATTCAGAGTATCTGTCTTCGGTGAATCTCACGGAGCACAGATAGGCGTGCTGCTTGACGGAGTTCCTGAGGGCATAGCACTTTCGGAGAAGGATTTTGCTGAGGACATTGCCCGCCGTGCTCCCGGTGCGGCCGGCACCACTGCCCGCCGCGAAGCCGACAAGCCGCTCATAGTCAGTGGAGTATACGACGGTCACACTACCGGCGCACCGCTTTGCATCCTGTTCGCTAACGAGGACGTGCGCTCGCAGGATTACGAGGATTTCGACGCCGTCCCGCGCCCCGGCCATGCCGACTACGTGGCTGCCGTGAAGTGGGACTGGGCCAACGATCCCCGCGGTGGCGGTCACTTCTCGGGCCGTCTGACCCTTCCCGTGGTGGCAGCAGGCGTGGTTGCGAAGAAAGTGCTCGATGGAATGAAGTTCTCAGCATCCCTGGTCGAGTTGGGAGGCAGTGCCGATTCTTCCGAGTGGGAGTCGCTCATAGCCGCCGCAGCCTCTGACGGAGATTCCCTCGGCGGAGTTGTGGAATGCACGGTGGAAGGCGTTCCCATCGGCCTTGGCGAGCCTTTCTGGGACAGCGTCGAGAGCCTGCTGGCCCATGCGATGTTCTCGATTCCCGGCGTACGTGGCATCGAGTTCGGCGACGGCTTCAGGGCATCGGCCATGCGCGGTTCCGAACACAACGATCCCTTCGGCCCCGAGGGCCCGGTGAAGAACGGTTCCGGCGGAGCCAACGGCGGCATCACCAACGGTGCGCCTCTGAAGTTCCGCGTGGCATTCAAGCCCACCAGCAGCATCAGCAAGCCCCAGAAGACCTGGAACTTTGCCGAGGAGCGCATGACCACGCTGTCGGTCAAGGGCCGTCACGACGTATGCTTTGCCCGCCGCACTCCCGTGATCGTGGAGGCGATGGCGGCCATCGTGCTTGCCGATCTCGTTTAGCCTATGGCCAGGATAATGGGCATACTCAACCTGACGCCCGACTCCTTCTGGGAGCCGAGCCGCTATGGCTATGAGGTGCTCGATTCCTGCCCTGACATACTCGATGTGGGCGCTGTGAGCACGCGCCCTGGTGCCGACGAGGTGAGCCTCGAGGAGGAGTGGTCCCGTCTGGAGCCTTTCCTGAAGGGCTGGGCTTCGGGTGAACTGTTCGAGACTTTCTACAGGCCGCAGCTTTCGGTCGACACCACCCGTGCCGAGATAGTCCGCCGCTGCTATGAGTGCGTGGGCCCGTTCATGGTGAACGATATCTCAGCGGGGGAGGATGATCCTAAAATGCTTCCGCTGGTAGGGGAGCTTGACCTGCCATACGTCGCGATGCACAAGCGCGGCAATCCCAAGACCATGGATGCCCTGACGGATTATTCTTCAGACATTGTGGCCGATATCATCGCCTATTTCCGCGACTTCGAGAGGCGTGCGGCCGAGTGCGGGATCATCGACTGGATACTCGACCCGGGCCTTGGCTTCGCCAAGACTGAGGAGCAGAACTGGCAGATTCTTGAGCAGCTGGAACGTTTCAAGGTCCTGGGGCGTCCGATACTCATCGGCGCTTCGAACAAGCGGTTCACAAAAGGAAAAACGGCCGAGGCGAATCGCCTGGCCGTCCTTCATGGAGCTGATATCCTCCGTATTCATTTAAAATAGACTGTGGGTCCCTCCCGCTCACTGGCCGCGGGTGGCCAGGGTCTGCCAGAGGAGACAGCCGTAGGCCCTGTCTGTTACTCGTATGCTACTGTGACCGAAGCGAGATAAACCGCATTAGCAGAATCGTTAGCGAGTTTGAAGTAGGTGCAGTTCTGGCCTGAAAGATCAAACACAAGTCCTTCACTGTCAGAGGATGCTATTTTTGTCGAGGGATTCTCTGACGTTCCAGCGTACAAAGTAAGACATGAGTTTGTCCATGTCTTGCCTGTCTGGCATACAAGTTTGATGGATTTTATCTTTGTAAACGATGTTTGGTTTGCGATGTATCCAACACCTTTCTTAAACTGAATACCATTGCCGAAATTTGCGGTCTGGTTGAAGTAGAATGTGATTCCGTCTACAGCTATCTTCGTATTATCACCATAAGCGGTAGGAAGTACTGTATCGGTGATTGTGAGAGTCTTGGTATCTGCGTCGTCATCATCGTCATCGTCGCCGGACTCGGTGACGGGAGTGAAGGTGAAGGTCTCGCCCTCTTCCCAGTCGCTTACGGTGCAGCTGAACTTGGCCTCCTCGGGATCCGGCTGAGGCTGAGCCTTCTCGATCTTGACCTCGATGGTGCCCTTCTTTCCGCTCTTCATGTCGATGCTGCCTTCGAATGTGTAGCCACCTGCTGCGGTTGTGACTACGACCTTGGGGCTGCTTGCCTGGGGAGCTACGATGAGTTCCCAGCTGCTGCCGTTGGCACAAGCCTTGACTGTGCCTGCGTTGTCGGCGGTTCCGTCAGCCTTGAGGGTCTGGCAGACACCGGTCATGCTGACTGCAGTCACCTCGTTCTCGGTCTCGTTGGTCACCTTGATCACGAGCTTTGCCATCTTGTGGGTGAAAGGAAGCACCACGGTTCCCTGAGAGGGAGCAGCAGATACCGTTGCCGTGAAGAAGTCGGATGCCTTGTAGTCTGCAGCGGCGCTCTGGTCAGCCTTGACGGTGAAGTCTACCTTTGCTGAAGTGTATGCCGCATTGTAGGGGTAGATTGCATCGAAGGTCGTTGCCGTCTTCTGGTCCAGGCCCCAGTAGAGTGTCTGAGCGGGGGTGAGCTCTCCGTTGGCGTATGTGAGCTTGACGTTTGTCGCGTTGACGGGCTCGCCTGCAAAGAGGCTGATTGCGTCATTGTTCTCGAATGCTGTGTCGGTGGCCTTTGTCACATACTGTGCAATGCCAGCCTTGAACTTGATGCTTTCCTTCTCCGGGTTAACCTTGCCGTTCTGGTTACATGCCGTAGCGCAGAGCAGGGCAATGATTGCTAAATTCTTGATCTTCATAATATAGAGTTGTTGTTTATAATCCCCAATCTGTCGGATTGAACGTGTCTTTGGGTGCATTGGGCACGTTGGTGAAATATGTGAATCCGGTGATCTTCTCAAGGTCGCTCACGCTCATCATCTCCTTCGCGCTGACTTTCTGTCCCTTCAGGCTCCCGTTGTGGGAGCGCACGAAGGCCGCGCACTGCAGCTCGCTGGCCGCGCAGTCCTTGACAGCCTTGCCTGTGTTGCCCTTCTTGGTGCGGAGCAGGAGGTAGTAGAACATGGTAGGGCGTAACACGTCGTTTCTTCCGCCGAACGATATGGTCGCGGGAGTTCCAGTGTAGCCGTATCCGTCGGTGAACTCCTCGTAGTAGCATCCAACGACTTCATACAGGGTGTCTGCGCAGACCTTGCCGTCCACCCAGTCCTCGAGTATGTTCCAGCCGCCGCCACCGGTGTTGAAGGTGCTGGAGAACTGCGGAGCGATGTTCGAGTAGTAGAACACCTGTTCGTTGGCTTCCCTGCAGCAGGTCCTCTCGGCCGAGCCGAGCAGATGCCCCTTGTTGCAGCTGCCTCCTGTGTCCTTGCTGCTGTACTGGTACTCTGAAGGAATATCAGGGTCTGCCTTGTATGCGTCGCTTCTGCCGGATGAGCCCTCGTAGCAGCTGTGCCTGGGTGCGGCCATCCACATTGCGCAATGGTGGTCAGCGCTGAAGCAGACTGTGAAGTTGCGCCACTTGCGGCTGTTCATCGTGAAGCTGTGGTATGCGTAGTAGAGCGACCCGTCGGCATCATCTATGCCATTGGCATTGGCGTCATTGATGTAGGGGAGCTCGAACCAGCCGGGTATCTTGCCTGAAGGCTGGGGTGACTCTGATCCGACGGTGATTCTGGTGCTCTGGTTCCTGCCGGCAACGAAGCTGGCGCTGCCACCCATCGAGAACTTGAAGTCTCCCTTGGTGGTGTATACAGTGATCACCGGCTCGGCCGTCTGCGCGGGAACGATTATCTCCCAGCGGTCATTGCCGGAATTGTAGGCGTGGATCTCGGTTCTCTCTCCGAAAGCCTCGCCTGACGGCATGTGGCAGCTGGGCATGAAGTCGGAAACGCTGACCCACGTGATCTCGCCGCCGCTGCGGTTGTCGATGTTGATGGTAAGGCGGCTCATGGCGTGGGTGAACTTCAGGACTATGGGGCTTGAAGTGGGCGCCGCAGAGGCACTCGCCGTCATCAGGTCGGATGCGCAGTGTGCGCTTCTGGTGCTCTGCTCGGTCTGAACCGTGAATGTATAGTCGCTGGCGGAAGTGCGCTCGGCATCGTATGGATATATGGCCGTGAATGTGCTGGACCCTGTCTGACCTTCAGCCCAGTAGATGGGACTGGCCGTGGTCAGCGTGCCGTTGGAATAGCTGAGCGGCATGTTGGTGACGTTCACGGGACTTGACACGAACAGGCTCATCCTGTCTCCGTTCTCGAAAGAGGTGTCGGTAGACTTCACAGTGTAGAGATTTTCCTCCAGCACGAAGCGTATGGGCTCGAGTGTGCCCGGGTGGGTGATGTCTTCCTTGTGCGAGCAGGATGCAAGTGCAAGCGCCGCAAGGACTATGAAAATCAGTCCAGAATGTTTTCTCACGCTATTACTCTCCCTTCTGCATCTTTCGTCTCCAGCTAAGCAGAGACCATATGCCGTTGCTTATGTACAGTATGCTCACGATAGGCATGATGTATAGCCCTGAGCTCAGATACAGGGCTATGTTAGCCGCGTTCACCACCAGCCACACTATCCAGCACTCCCACTTCTTCTGGGCGCTCAGATACTGGGCGAGGAAGGTGAACATCAGTATGTATGAATCGAGCCATGGGGCAGGGTCCTGGGTGAACTTCCGCAGGCACAGTGCCCAGATCAGGCCGCCGACGAGCACAATGGCTGCTGCGATGGCCCATCTGCCTTTGCTCATCGAGCTGACCTTGAGTGACTTCGCGTCGGAGGCGCTGCGCTCCTCCTCTCTGGGGTGGGTCCATCTCCAGTGTCCGAAGGCATTGATGGCGAAGGCTACCGGCTGCAGTATCATTGCAGCATAGAGGTGCTGGTGCCAGAAGAGGCAGAAAAGGAATATGTTGTAGAGGTATCCGATCCAGAAATTATACTTGGAGCCTCGCCCCGCCAGAAAGACGCAGCTGAGTCCAAGCAATGCCGATATTAGCTCCACCCATGTCATATTATCCTGCAAATATACGAAAAATATCCTGTAAGCATAGGATGCCAGCGACCTGTATGCTTTTGCCAGCAGCGGCACGCAGAGAATGAACGCGCAGAGGTCAGAGATGGGCTGTGCGGCGTACAGGCCGGTCAGCCCGGCAACGAGGTTTCCTATGATCACTGCCGGAATGAAGAAGAGTCCCTGGCGGGCGCTGGCCACGAGCACTGCCGGCCCGGTGCGCCTGATGTTCTGCAGGAACATGTTGGAAATCACTATGATGCCGCAGAGCGGGAATGACAGGCAATGGCAGCGGAGCACCTTCGTGCCCATCTCCAGCATGGCTGCGTCAGCATTGCTGAACAGCCTGATCAGCCCGGGAGCGGATATGAACGCCACCACCGCGAAGATCAGGCAGTAGGCTGACCCCACGCCGGCGGTGAACTGCAAGGCCCGCTTTACGCGGTCGAACTTGCGCGCACCGTAGTTGAATCCGCACACCGGCTGGAATCCCTGGCCGAAGCCTATCAGCAGCGAGGAGGCTATCGCCATGATTCTCGATGAGACCGAGAAGGCCGCTACCGCGGAGTCGCCGTATCCAGCCGCTCACGCCCATCCCGAGGCCGAATATGAACACGGGGTCCAGGGCCACGTTGAGGATGCCTCCGGAAAGGATGCCTATCATCGAGAGCCTGGCGTTGCCCTGCAGACGCATCTGGTTGTTGAGGACTATGCTGCCTGATATGAACGGGGTGCCGGCCACAATGAAATGGAAGTACCGGCGTGCGTAGGGCATTATGGTGTCGGTGGCGCCGAAGAACCTGAGTATGGGATCCTGAAACAGCAGGCATAGCAGGCCGATGGTCGTGCTGCAGACAAGTGCGGAGAGGAGCCCGGTGCTGGCCATGTATTCGGCGTCCTCGGTCTTGCGGGCACCGAGGGCCCTTGAGATGAAGTTGCCGGAACCGTGCCCGAAGAAGAATGAGACGGCCTGGATGATGCCCATGTAGGAGAAGACTATGCCCACCGCGGCCACCGACTGCGTGTTCAGGCGGCTTACGAAGTAAGTGTCCGCCATGTTGTAGAAACTCGTCATCAGCATGCAGATGATGGCGGGAACCGCAAATCCACCCACCAGCTTTGTGACCGGAGCGGTGGTCATCTCTATGAATTTCTTCTCTTTAGCGTCCATTTGTGCTTGCAAAGATAAAACTTTTACTTAACTTTGTCGTCCGCCCTCGGGTAGGGCGTAATTACAGTTTAACTTTTTTTAAAAACAGATTCACAATGGCTGTTAAAATTCGTCTTCAGCGCCACGGTAAGAAGAATTTCGCATTCTTCCACATTGTAGTGGCAGATTCACGTTCTCCGCGTGATGGTCGTTACATCGAGCAGATCGGTTCTTACAATCCCAACACCAATCCTGCAACTATCGTTCTCAACTTCGAGCGCGCACTTGCATGGATCAAGGTTGGTGCAGAGCCCACACTCACCGCACGTCGTATCCTCTCTTACGAGGGTGTTCTTCTCCGCAACCATCTTGATGGTGGCGTTGCAAAGGGCGCACTCACCCAGGAGCAGGCAGACGCAAAGTGGAATGCTTGGAAAGCTGCTCAGGACGCAAAGGTAGAGGCTAAGAAGACCGGCATCAAGAATGCTGCAATCGAGGCTAAGAAGCTTGCCAAGGCTGAGGAAGTCAAGGTAAACGCTGCCCGCGCAGAGGCAATCGCAAAGAAGGCTGCTGAGCTTGCTGCACAGCAGGCAGAGGCTGAGGCTCAGGCCGAGGCTGAGGCCGCTCCCGCAGAGGAAGCTGTTGAGGCATAATGCTCCAGATTGCCAAGATTCTTAAATCCAATGGCACAGATGGAGGTATCCTTGTGGGCCTTCACGACTGCTGCACAGAAGATTTTGATCTTAAGGAACCGGTGTACATCGAATTCGATGGACTGCCGGTTCCTTTCTTTATTGAATCAATCCAGCCGAAAGGCACGACCAAGGCCATAATGTACATAACCGACGTGTGTAGCCTTGAAGATGCAGAGGAGATAGTGGGCCGCCCCATGTTCCTCGATGCCGAGTGGGAAGATGAGGATGAGCAGGACTTCACCGGATGGACGGTCTATGACCGCGGCACGCTGCTTGGCGCAGTCACCGGAGAGGAGCCCATTCCCGGCAACTTCTGCATATATGTAGGGGATATCATGATCCCCCTCCACGAAGATTTCGTGGTCGCCGCCGACCCTGAGTCAAGGCGCCTGGATCTCGACCTCCCTGACGGGCTTTATTAATTACACGATACACATGAAGAAACTCGTAGCCATAGCCACATTGGCCTGCCTTGCCGTTCTTGCATCCTGCAGCCGGAATCCCATCTATGCTGACCGCTCATCAGAGCCACAGACCCAGTTCGACTTCAATGGGCACTGTGCAACCATGTGCCGTTCTTCTCTGCAGAAGTACGCCTTTGAGAACTACGGCCCGAAGCGATTCAAGGCCTGGCAGAAGAAATTCCGCGCCGAGCTCAAGGACGCCCTGGGCGTAAGCATCATCGAGCAGCAGCTCAAGGGCTACAAGCCCACGCTGGAGCAGATCGATTCGGAGGACCTGGGCTTTGCCGTGCGCGAGCGCTGGCAGATCTGGACCGAGCCTGACGTGAACATCCCCTTCATTATGATACGCCCCAAGACCGTCGAGGGCAAGGTCCCTCTGGTGATCACTCCTCACGGCCACGGCAAGAACACCGAGCAGTATGCCGGCGTGTACGTGTCTCCTGAAGACAGCATCAGTGCCGTCGACGGCCAGAGGAACATGGCCTATCTGTTCGCACAGCAGGGTTTCATAACCATCACGCCCGCCGCACGCGGTTTCGCAGGCACCATGATTGATGAAGACAGCGAAGACGTGTCGTGCTGCGCTCTTCTGATGTGCAGGGATGCCCTTGTAGGCCGCACTCCCGTAGGCGACCGTGTGTGGGATATCATGAAGATTCTCGACTGGGCCCTTGCCGAACTGCCCGTCGATGAGAACAAGGTGATCGTGACCGGCAATTCCGGCGGCGGCACGCAGTCAGTCTATGCCGGCGCCATCGACACCCGTATCAACATCTGCATGCCAGCTTCGTCGTTCAGCTCATACGAGGCCAGCATCGGCGTGCAGGAGCATTGCGCCTGCAACTATGTTCCCGGTGTGATGAATCTGGGCGACATGGGCGACGTCCTCGGTCTCGTGGCCCCGAGGCCACTCTGCCTGATTCAGGGCAAGGACGACCCCATCTTCCCCGTCGAAGGTGCCAAGGAGCAGTTCGAGACCATCAGAAAGGTCTATGAGGCTGCCGGAGTGCCCGACAACTGCGAACTGTACATCGGCCCCGAAGGCCACCGCTACTACTTTGACGGTGCCGACGCCTTCGTGCAGAAGCACCTGTAGGATCTATTTACCGGCGACTGCGTCTATCTCGACGAGGGCACCCATAGGAAGGGCGGCCACCTGGTAGCACACGCGGGCGGGCTTGTTGTTGGGGAAGAATTCTGCGTACACGGCGTTCATTGCGCCGAAATCCTTGATGTCGCTGAGAAGAACGGTGGTCTTGACTATGTCGTCATGGCTGAGTCCGGCCTCCTTGAGAACTGCACCTAAGTTGGTGAGGCTCTGACGTGTCTGGGCCTCGATGCCCTCAGGAATGGTTCCGGTGGCGGGGTTCAGGGGGAGCTGTCCTGACAGGAAGAGTGTTCCGTTGAGATCGATTGCCTGTGAATAAGGTCCGATTGCCTTGGGCGCGTCGGGAGATGCTATTGTTCTTTTCATGATGTGTACTATTTTGTTTTATCTTCTTCCGAAATTGTAAGTCCAGGTCAGGCTGGAAGTGAACTCAACCTTATGAAAAGGGTCGCAGATGATTCCGGCACCGATGTCGAATCTGCGCCAGCTCAATCCGGCCGTGATGGAACCGATAGGGCCGAAGCAGTTCTGGTTATCAATATCCTTTCCGAGTATTCCTGCTCCAATCTTGGCGTCGGCAAAAGGGGTGAGCGTTTTGTCAAGCATGTACCATCTGGCATCGACGACGCCGGCAACGGCCGTGAGACCTGAGAATGACAGAGCCTCTGCAGTAAGAGAGAAATACCTGTTGAACTGGTAACCCAGACCTATCTCAAAATTGGCAGGAGCACCTACACCGATACGTCCTATGGTTCCTTTGCTTCTTGAAAAATTACCAACACCATTACCAGCCATCGCTGAGAACGAACAGGCCACAAGGATGCTGGCGGCAATCATGATTTTGAGTGAAATATGCTTCATAATGAAATATTTTATACAAAGATAATAATATTACAGAGTAGGGTGGTATCTTGACCTGATTGTTTTCAAAAAGACGGGAGAATCCGAATATCCATTGATTAGTCCCTGTCAAGGACCCTTACGGTGCAGTTGTCCGGAGCGTCCACCTGCACTTTGCCGTCTTTTGTGACCTGGATGGTTATTCTACCTTCCTTGACAGGGAAGTACCCTTTCATGTATTTCAGGTTGTACAGTCTGGGTGAGACGGTGTATTCGCCTGGATGTTCCATGTCCTGGCTGAAGCCGAACAGGCCGTAGACCACTGCACAGACAGGTGCTACTCCGTTTGCTCCATGGCAAAGGCTCAGACCGAACGGACGTCCATAGAATTCAAGCTGCTTTGCCTCGGATTCGCCCACCATGAAGTTTTCCGGGAAACGGGTATGGCCTTTTTTCAGCCATACACCGAAAATCTTCTTCATGATGTCGATGAATTCCGGCATGTAGCCGGCTTTGGCAAAGGCGATGGCCTCATATCCCTTCTCAAAGCTTACGTCTCCGAAATAGTCCGGTATGGAAGGATAGACTTCCTCGAACAGATGCCTGTATTCAGTTTCAGGATAGAGACCTGTCAGAACCGCCCAGTACTGGCTGTGGTGGGATATACGCTCGTCACGTGATCCGTCAAGGCGCAGGCCGTTGATGAACACCCGCCTTTCTGCGTCCCAGAAACAATCCTTGATGCTCTTTTCCAGCAGATATGCCCTTGCAGCATACGTTTCTGCCAGCTCCGGCATTTCCCACAGCTTGGCGAATCTGGCTGCTATGCGGAAGTTTTCCATGAGAAGCATCTGTGCGTATGCGGGCGTTCCGATGCGCTCGGGGCCATTCTGAAGATTCCATCCCGGAATGAACCCCCAGCTTTCATCGCTCGATGTGATGAAGCCATTTTCATCCTGGAGGCTCATGTATACACTCATCTGATCGATGATGCGCTTCTGGAACATGAGGGAGGTTTTCAGGTCTCCGTATCGCATATACTCCTGCTGCAGACCAATCAGGGCATGGAGAGGATAGTCGTAGACACCGATATCTTCTTTCTTCGGATTGTCAGGCAGAAGAGCTATGGAGATTCCGTTTCTGCTCAGCTGGCGGTCTCCAAAGGCCAAGTCAGCCCCAATGCTGCTCAGTATGGCGTCCAATGCCCAGGGAAGGAAGTCCCGCTTCACTCCGTCGAGATAGAAGTTGTGCATGCACGTATGCATGGTTGCCTTGGCGGCATTGAAGATTTCATTGAGTTCCTCGTCGTCACATTCAAAACCCATTTCCGGATTGACCGGCCACATCTCGGCGTCAAAGTGGAGCTTGCTGACGGTGCATTCACCTTCCACAGCAGTTATGTTCAGATAGCGCAGAGCGCGTTCTTCCAGCGAGATGTCCTGTTCACCCTCTATCGAAAGTGTGTCGAGTGCATATTGCTCGAAGCCACTGATGTCGGTGTTCCTGGCTTCCTCGGGTGTCTCGCCGACGGAGAAGGCCAATCTGGCATTTCCCTTGACATGCATCCTGACATAGCCCAGTTCCAGATATCTGAAGTCGATCAGTCGCTGATCGCCGTCCTTCAATCTGATTTTTCCTTCATGTGGAATTGTCACAAGCACCTCCTGGGCCTCATCAGGGAACGATTCGGGGCAGCAATACCGGCTGTCGCTTTCCACCGGGGACCAATTCTCGCCATCTGTGCTTGCTGTCCAGCAATTTTCATCTTCCAGCCCGGCGCCCATGACAATCAACGCGGGGACACGGGATTGCGAAGTCACCAGAATCTGCAGTCTATGTTTCCCTGCAGGGATTTCGAACTGGTTTCCCGTGCAGACCTGCACCTCCTCGTCCAGCGTGAGCTGGACTTCTCCTGTTGACCGCCACTCCAGCACACCGGCATTGTCCAGGCCCGTATTCGCCTGGAAGAGAGTGCTTTCGCTTCTTCTGTAAAAGCTGCCTGGGTAGCCTACGTTCACGCAACGTCCTTTTGAACGTGCGAGGTTGTCAGCCTGCAGCCACGCTGCCAGCTGTCCAGGATGCCACATATACGCTCCCGGCCATTCGTCTCCTCTGTCCTTCTGCTGCAAAGTGCATTGGTCATCGAACATAGGATCGAAAGTGATATCTGTATTCTGACAGGACAGAAGGCATGCTGCCAGCATGCAACTGATGGCAATATTTCTTTGTTTGAGTAACATATACTGCAAATTTACAATTTTTTATGATGGCAGGAGCCAACAATGAAGTTGCCGGATATGTTCTCGGTTATCTGGCTTCTATTGAATATTGTAGATTTATGTTTAACTTTGAGTGACAGCACCTTTGGAAATATGCCACATTCTATTTCGAAAACCATCCTGCTGGGGATATTGCTGGCTGCAGTGTCCTGTGCAGAATCCGAGACCTACAACAACCCTGTGATCCGTTCGGACATAGCAGACCCGTCCATCATCCTTGTCGGCGACACATTCTATGCGACGGGGTCCTCCTTCGACTGGGCGCCCCATTTTCCTGTATTGCAGTCGGATGATCTGGTGAACTGGAAAGAGGTCGGGCAGGTATTCGTGCAGAAGCCGGAATGGACAGCGTCCGATTTCTGGGCTCCTGAACTTCTGCAGAGAAACGGAAAATTCTATTGCTACTACACATCCAGAAGGGAGTCCGATGGTATATCCTTCATTGGCGTGAGCATATCCGAAAAGCCTGAAGGCCCTTATCTGGATCACGGTCCTGTAGTCACCCTGGGCACAGAAGCCATCGACCCCTTCGTGATAGAAGTGGACGGGGTACCGTTCATTACATGGAAGGCTTACGGGCTTGACAGAAGGCCGATCGAGCTGTTGACCGCACAGCTTTCAGACGATGGTACGGAGCTAGTCGGTGAGCCGTTCAGCCTTCTGCGCGATGATGAAGGTCAAGGGATGGAAGGCCAGTGCCTCCTCCATATCGGGGAATGGTTCTACATATTGTACTCAGCCGGTGACTGCTGCGGGCCCGGAAGCGATTACAATGTCCGCATAGCCAGATCTCACAAATACGAAGGCCCTTACGAGAAATATTCCGGCAACCCGATCCTGTGCGGGAACGGGAACATCAAGTCCTGCGGTCATGGAACAGCGGTCACAGGCAAGGACGGGAGGATGTTCTATATGTGCCACGCCTATCTTGAGGGTGACGGCTTCTATCTTGGCCGCGTCCCCGCCCTGTTCGAACTTGCCGTCACCGAAGACGGCTGGCTCGGCGTCATAGGCGGCCCTGGCGCACCGGAGAAGGCTGAATGCCCCTACAATCACGCGAAGCAAGTCCTGCCCAAGGCTTTCGTCGATGACTTCGATTCGGAAGAGATTGCACGGGGATGGTCATGGAACGATGTGTTCAGCGATGTCAGGTATGCTCTCAAAGACGGGGACCTTCTGCTCTCCGGAAGTCCTGTAAAACAAGGGATGTATTCCGGCGCAGTGCTGGCCGTAAGGCCGTCGGGCACCAGGTACAGCGTAAGCACCGACATGGAATTCAACGAAAGCGACTCCCAGGGCCTGACATTCTACGGAGATGACAGGAATTTCATACTCTGGGGCAATGTCCACGGACTTGTGACCCTTATGCTTTTCGAAGAGGAGGTCCCCAGTATTCTTTACTCCGACCAGTATTCCGGACACGAGATCAATCTCTCCGCCGAAATCCATGACGGAGACAAAGCCTGCTTCTCATGGACAGGAGAGGACGGTGTAAGGCACGACTGCCCGGTCAAGGACGTCGATCTCAGGAAACTCACCCGATGGGACCGCACCTTCAGACCTGGCCTGATTACCAGCTGCAGCCACGAGCAGCCGGGAATCTTCCACAATTTCAGATATGAGAACAAATAAACAGTTTCTCAGATAAAAAAGGTAATGTGGACATAAATGGTTGGTGATAGTGACAAAAGTGGTTGGTGA
>JAKSKK010000034.1 GCA_024401745.1 Bacteroidales bacterium | reverse complement strand
GCCGGATATTGTATTGTCAAGAACTTCTTAAAAGCTAACCTTTTTCAGTGCCCTCGCCCGTGTCCGGGGGTGGACACGCCTCTCAGAGGCAGCTGCTGACCGCATTGCTGCGCATCCGCTCTAGAGCAATGTATTTCCTGAGATTATGTGCCAGAGCCACGAGGCCGAACTCGACATTGACCTTGGCATTGGACTTCAGCCTGAAGCGCTTGAAGCCATGATTCTGTTTGATGTCACCGAAGACGGCCTCGGGCTCTATCGGCCGGTTGCTCCTGTGCTGGAGACCCCGTTCACTTGTGAGAAGGCTTTTGGCTTCTGCCCTGTACGCGTTTGCCTGATGGTTCACCTCGATTGTCCTGCAGTCTGACATTCCCTTGTAGCACATACCCCTCAATGGGCATCCGGAGCAGTTTTGCGCCCTGTATTTGCTAACAGTTGACTCATATCCAAGTTCCGATGTCGACTTCACGTCGCCGACATGCTCCAGATGCTGGCCCATAGGGCACACATAGTAGTCCCCGTCCGCATTGTAGTGCATGTTCTGGGTGAGGAAGGGATTGTCCCTGTACTTGCGGTGCTCTTCCGCGTGGAACATGTTGTACTTCACATACGGGACGATGCCCAGCCCGAACATGTGTGCATAGTTCTGCTCGCTGCCGTAACCGGAGTCCGCGCACACTTCATCACTCTGCATTCCATAACGGTCACTGAAGGTTGTCAGGAACGGTATCAGCGTGCCCTGGTCCGTAGGTCTCCAGTATATTCCGTAGTTAGTGATGAACTGGTTCTCAGTGGCTATCTGTATGTTGTAGCCCGGCTTTGTCTGCCCGTTGTTCATCGCATCCTCCTTCATGCGCATGAACGTGGCGTCCGGATCCGTCTTGCTGTAGCTGTTCCTGGGTCCGAGTGTGTCAAGCTTGTCCTCGTATTCCTTCATCTTGGGCGCACTCTCCGACTTCACCTTCTCGACCGTCTTCCTTAGCTTCTTGTCGCTGATGCCGTCCTCGTCCATCTTCTTGAGTATGCGGTCAGCTCTCCTCGCCATCTCTTCCGATGAGAGTTCCTGCTGCTCCTCGGCATTCTCCATGGCAAGAGCGTTCTCGGCCGTTTCCAGAACCGACCTGACATTGGCTTCAAGCTTGGCCTTGTTCTTCTCCGTGCTGCCCTTCCAGACGAAGGTGTACTTGTTGGCGACAGATTCTAACTTGGTGCCGTCAATGTACTGGACCTTCAGCGACACCAGACCCTCTTCGTGAAGCAGGAGCACTATCTGGGTGAAGATGTCGTCGAACCTGCCGGCCAGACGCCTGCTGCGGAAGATGTTGATGGTCCTGAAGTCCGGTGTCTGCATGCCGCTGAGCCACATGTAGGCTATGTTCTCGACCAGAAGCTTCTCCATCTGGCGGCCCGAGTACACATTGTTCAGGTATGCGTACACGATGATCTTGAGAAGCATCCTGGGATTGTAGCTGCTGGTGCCGCCGCCAGCATAGCCGGCTTCGATCTCGCTGATGTCTAGACGGTCAATTATCGCACTGACGACCCTTGCGGGATGATTCAGGGGGAGATAATCGCCGAGACAGGGAGGAAGAAGCAGATTATCGTTGGGATTGTAAGATTTAAAGACTACCTTTGCCATTGCTTGATACACTTTATGTTTATTTGATTTCGCAACTCTAATATACGAAAAGTATATCACAAAAGCAATAGCTATTCCTTTGACTGTCAAAAGAATAGCTATTTTATTTTGCATTTGCCGAAGATGCGGTCGGCTGTCTCCTCCGGGACCCGCGCCCACCCTCGGGCACGTTAGAGGGAGGGGCCCACAAGCGTAGCGCAGTGGGAGGGATGGAGCGAAGCGGAAGGTCTCCGGAGGAGAGCAGCCGACGCTCGGAGGCAATTGGATGTATAAAAAAGAGGATGACCTCAAGTCTCTAGGACTTTTTAGTCACCCTCTTCTTTATTTGCGTATGAGCCAGATTCCCGGGCCGAACTCCTTCGACTCCGTCTCGCCGGGGAGGGTGACTGTGGCAGTGGCGCCTTTGGGAATGGTGAAGTTCCATACCCAGATGTCGCCGTCATATTTCCATGAACTCTTGATGGTGCCGGCGGCTGACTTGAACTCTGCGTCAAGATGGCCGAGGCGCCTGTCGGGCACGGGCTTCATGATTATGTGCCTGAAACCAGGGTCGTTGGTGTCGGCTGCTATGCCTGCTGCGGTCTCCCATATCCACTGGCAGACTGCGCCGTATGCGTAGTGGTTGAAGCTGTTCATGCCGGCATCCTGCATTCCGCTCTCGTAGGTGTAGCTGTCCCAGCGCTCCCAGATGGTGGTGGCGCCGTTGTCGACTGAATAGAGCCAGCTGGGGTTCTTGCGCTGGAAGAGCAGCTCGTAGGCCACGTCGGCCATTCCGTTGTCGGTGAGGGTTTTCATCAGGATCGACGTTCCGAGGAAGCCGGTCTGCAGGCAGCCCTCGTGGTCCACGAAGTTCTGGCGCAGGCGTGCGCACATTTCTTCCTTGGCCTGGCCTTCCACGAGTTCGTTGCGGAGGGCGAAGAGGGCAGGGGTCTGCATGGTGTTGAGGATTGCGGTCTTGAAGGTGCCGTCCTCGTTCATGAATGAATCCTTGATGTATGCCTTGGCATCGGCTGTCATCTGCTCGTACTTGGCTGCGTCGCGGCCTGTGGCGGCTGCCATGTCGCGCATCATCGCTGCGTCGATTGCCCAGTAGGATGCGCACAGGTAGTTCCAGTATGAGATTGCTTCAGGAAGGGGACCGTTCGGGCCATGGGACTTGCCGCTGCAACTCTCGAGGGGCTCGAAGCTCAGCCAGTCGGCCCACTGGTAGTTGCCGTTCTCGGCTGCGAGGGCGTTGTGGTCGTATCTGGTCTCGGCAACGTGTGCCATGTACTTCTCCATTGAGTCCCACGACTCATCGACGATGCTCTTGTCTCCGAACTGCTTCCAGATGGTCCAGGGAACGATGATGCCTGCATCGGCCCAGCCTACGCGCATCATGTTGTTGTCATCGGCTCCGTACTGCGCGAAGGGTGCTACGCCGGGGTATCCGCCCAGAGGGCTCTGGGTGTCGCGCATGTCCTGCAGCCACTTGTGGAAGAACGGGTCGGTGTTGGCGAAGAAGGTTCCGGTCTCAGTGAATACCTGGGTGTCGGCAGTCCAGCCGAGGCGCTCGTTGCGCTGAGGGCAGTCGGTGCTGACTGACAGATAGTTGGAGCGCTGGCCCCATACAGTGTTGGAGATGAGCTTGTTGATGAGCTCGTTGCCGGTCGTGATGGTTCCGGTCTCAAGCGCTTCGGCTATCGAGCTTACGGGAACGCTCTCTATGCTGCTGATGGTAACCTTGTCGGTGGCGGTGATGGATACGAAGCGGTAGCCGAAGAAGGTCTTCCTGGGGATGAACTCCTGCTCTCCCTCGGCCTCACCGAAGGTATATCTCAGTATCATTCCTGTTTCGGGAATGCGCAGGTTCCTGCGGTGTACGCTGCCCTCGGGGCCGTCCATGCCGCGGCTGTGGGCTCCGTTGCCGTCGTTGAGAAGCTCACCGGGCAGGCAGGTCAGCTGAGTGCCTGCCGCTGCGCTGAACCTGAAGCTGGGCACGCCCGCGCAGTTCTGGCCGAAGTCGATCACAAGGTTCTCTCCGGGCTGTACGGTGAGGGTCTCGCCATCGGCGAACTCCTTGGCTATGATGACTTTGCCGTGGTGCTCGTCATCTGCACCCTCGACCTCGCTCCAGATGTAGGCCTTGACGGGCTGGAGGGCGATGTCGTGACGGAAATATACTTCTGCGCCGTTTGAAGGGATGATCTCACCCTCGAACTCAGTGTTGATCTCAGGAGCCGAGAGCTTCTCGGGTGTCTGGTATCCGGGAAGGATGCGGGCATCGTATTCCTCGCCGTCGAAGATGGCGGCGTGGGTCACAGGGCCTGCTATCCCTGCCTTCCAGTTCTCGGTGTCGGTGCCGAAGAGCTCGGTGGTGCCGTCCTTGTATGTGAGCTCCACAACGGCGCGGAGTGCGCACTTGCTGCCCAGCATCGGATCGTAGAATCCGGGAGTGATGATCTTGTCGGCCCACCAGCCGGGGGTGACTTCCGCTGCAAGCACGTTCTGTGCGCCTGCCTTGGTGTCGATGAGGCCGGTGATGTCGTAGGTGAAGGACCTTCTAGTCTTGAAAGGATGGTTGAATCCGGGTCTGAGGATCTCTTCGCCCACGGGCTGAGCGTTCACAAAGATGTCGAACACACCAAGGCTGGTGACCATCCACTTTGCTGACTGGACTTTCTTTGCGTTCTTCAGTTCCGCTACGAACCAGTTAGCTCCGTCGGCGGCGCGGTCTCCGGTGGAGTCCTTGTCGACGACTACGGGAGCGTCGACCACTGAAATCCATTCAGCTGAAGCCCATGCCGAGTCGTCGAGAGGCTCCGCGAGGCTTGTATATCCGCTCTTCTGGGGTGCATTGCAGCACGTTGCCACTGATGCTGCGGCGATGATGGCCGCAAGTATATGTCGGGTTTTCATGATGATTATTCGAAGCACTGGTCCATTGCGCGGCCTACCCAAACCTGAGGCTGCTCGAGCTTGAAGAGGCCTGCGATAGTTGCGGCAACGTCGTACTGCATCATGCTCTCGGTGAACTCGCCGCCCTGCTTGATGCCCTTGCCTGCGATGATGAAGGGAGTCTCGTATTCAGCGGGGGTGATTCCGCCGTGGCCGTGGCCGATTCCGCCATGGTCAGAAGTTATGATGACGGTGGTGTTCTTTGCTATGCCGGCCTCCTCGATCGCTGCGAGTATGCGTGCAATCTCGCCGTCAAGGAACTGCATCTCGGTGTGGTAAGCCTCAGAGCCCCAGCCCTCGCCGTGGCCCTCATGGTCGGGATGGTCGTATGAGATGGTGAAGAGGGTGGGCTTCTCCTTCTTTATGAAGCTGATGGCCTTGTCTGTGATGTCGGTGGGCACATCCTCGTCAGCCTGCTCGAAATAGTCGCATGCGAGGGAGTCTACGAGATGATGGATTGTGTCCCACTCATATACGGCGCCGACCTTGCTGCCCTTGATCTGTGACTTCACGAGATAGTGGATGGTAGGGAAGATGCCATGCTCGTTCACAACGCGTGAGGGGAGCTCGGGAACCTGTGAGTACCACTCTGTGTAGCCTGTGAGCTCGGTGCCTGCGCCCATGAACATTGAAGCCCAGTTGATGGCGCTTGAGGTCTTGAACACGC
Organism: Bacteroidales bacterium; assembly: GCA_024401745.1. Lineage (GTDB taxonomy): Bacteria > Bacteroidota > Bacteroidia > Bacteroidales > UBA932 > Cryptobacteroides. Next base: position 15,646 of record JAKSKK010000034.1, on the reverse strand, counting down.
TGCGCTTTGCGAGTGTCCAGCAGCCCTCGTCCATGAGGTTGCTGACTGTAGGCATCTCTTCGCGCACGAAGTCTGCCGATGACATGCCGTCGAGGCCGATGAGGATGACGTGTTTGGTCTTGGGAGCATTCTTTCCGCAGGAGACTGCGAGGAGCATCATCGCTGATGCCAGAATAATTCTGGTTATTGTCTTCATATTGCTTGATTTTGTAGTGATTCTTTCTGTTTGCGTACCTTGTAGAGCTGCCAGGTGTTGTAGCAGTTGTGCCAGATGCTGTAGAATCCGCAGGATACTGATACGATGGGGTCGAGGAAGGTGTAGCCCATCCATATTCCGAACACGGTGTTCTTCTGGCCGAGAGCCTGGCCGGCGGTAATCTTCTTGCCGTAGCGGGCGCCTATCCTCTTGCCGGCCCAGAACTGGAAGATGCAGGCTGCAAGCGAGGCTATGGCAATGTCGATGAGCAGCGCGAGGCTGTCTTCATTGTGCACGATGGCGCGGGTGCTCATGAGGATGGCCAGGGTCAGCGACACCGCCCAGATGTAGAACGACACCTGGGTGTACCTGAGCAGCCACGCATGTGCCCTGGGCATGCAGCAGCGCACGAACCAGGCGGCAAGGCAGGGCATTATGAGCAGGGGGAAGACCTTTGCGAGTATCCTCGCGAAGGCGCTGAAGAAGGTCATGCCCTCCATGGGGTGGATCAGCGGCACCATGAGCGGTACCAGCACGGCTACTAGAAGGTTTATGAGAATGGTGTAGGTGAGCACTCCGGCCATGTCTCCTCCCAGCTTGCCTGTGACCACGGCGCAGGCCGTTGCGGTGGGGCAGATGAGGCAGAGCATAAGTGCCTCCAGACCGATGCGGTGGGGGACCGAAGGGACGAATGCCAGCACCAGTGCGAGCGCCAGGAAAAGGCCGCCCTGCAGCGCCAGGCCCTTGAGCATGGCCTTCCGGGGCTTCAGATCCCTCGGCTCTATCTTGCAGAATGTCAGGAAGAGCATCGTGAAAAGCAGTATGGGCTGGACTGTCTTGCAGATCTTCTCGAGGACGGGGCCTGCCGGGTGCAGTTCGGGAATAGCGTGGTATATAAGATAAAGACTGGCGCCAGCCACCATACCGATGATCAGCATCCAGTCTTTTATGAATTTCTTGAAAGTGTACTTGTACTCTGCCATATACATGGCAAAGTTAGCACTTTTCTATAGTTTGTCAATCTCCTTCTTGACCCATTTCAGGCGTTCTAGGTAGTAATCCACGAAGAATTCGACCTCTTCCTCGTATGTGCCCAGGGCCACGATGTTGGGCCATACTATCTGATTGAGGATGTCCCAGCGCTCGAAGTTGCGGTCGACGGCTCCTTCGAGGAGCTTCGCCTGGTCGTAGATGTAGTTCTGGGCGTCGTAGAGCTCGTCGTAGTGCTTCTTGAGAGTCTCCTGGACGGCTGTCACGAATTCCCTCGACTTGAAGAGGCGGTTGTACCAGGTGACGTCCTTCATCTGCCATCCCGTAGGGTCGGTCCCGCCCCAGTAGTCGCAGTTGCCCATGGTAAGGTCGAAGTCCCATACGTGGTAGAATTCGATGGGCTTGCCCTTCTCCTTGGTGAGGAAGCTGCTCTTTCGTATGTTGCCGTCGGGGTTGCGGGTGATTTCCTGTATGAGGTAGTAGTTCACGAACGACTGGACGTTGATGTAGTCCTTGTAGTCGATCCAGTCAGAATCTGTCTCATGGCCTATCTTGGCCAGGGATGTCTCCATGTCCTCGAAGTTCTTCTTCAGCGCCTCCTGCTGTGCGGGAGTGGTCTCCTCGGGCTCGTGTACCATCATGGTCACGCCGTAGCGGCTGGTCCTGAACCAGAACGGCTCGTCAACGTCCTCGTTCTCGATCTCGATGTAGTATGAGTCGTTCTCGGTGTCGATGTTGACGCGGTTCTTGGACACCTTCTTGTGCTCGGTGAAGCTGTACACGCCTTCGTATTTGCCGTTCAGGTAGAGCTCCACGCTTATCATGGTAGGAGTCCAGCTGAATCCGAGTATCCTTGAGATTTCCATTGCCATGGCGTTGCGCAGGAGCGTCTTGTCGGAGTAGTTTGCCAGCAGCACCCATTCCTTGTCCTTGGCGATGCCGAGTATGGGAGCCTTTTCTTCAAGCTTGATCTTATATGGCTTCTTGGGCATGCCCCAGGTGCTGTTTCCGCGGCCCTTGATCTTCATGGGCGCCTCGAAGTTCTTCACATCGGAGTAGTAGCCGCAGGGGTCCTCGACCTTGATGGTGCCGTTGACGTAGTCGTCCTTGCTCACGATGGGTGCCTTGCCTTCGGTGTCGATGTGGATGACGGGAATCTTGTATTCCTTCACAGGATCCACGGGGTCTACGGGATCCACAGGGTCAGGATTGTAGTTGACGTTAGGGAAGTCCATGGTCTCGCCGTTCGCGGCGTATACCATCAGGTGCTCCGCATTGAAGAAAGCGTAGACGGGCAGTGACTCCTCGAGCGTGCCGTTGGTCCTCTCTATGCCGCTGTCTGATCCGTCGACCTTCCAGTTGCCGGAGCCGCTGTCGTAAGTCACCAGGCAGGGATTGCAGCTGCTGCAGTCCTGGATGTCGAAGTCAGCCTTCTTTATGATCACATAGCCGCCGTCGGAGAAGAATATCTTGCTGAAGCTGCTGAGCATGGTGGTTCCGGTGTATTCCTTCCCGGCACGGTATGCACGTACCAGTTCAAGGTAGGACTCCGGGATGGCCGGCTTTTCCTCGGGAACCTGTTTTTCCTGACATGAAATGCAGACTGCCGCAATGGCGGCGATGGCTGCGAAAAGAATTATGATTCTCTTTCTCATATTGCGAAGTTACCATTTTATATAAAAGATAATCCGAGTTAATTTCTTTTTAACTCCCTTTTAACCGCGCTCAGAAGGCGTTGTAGCGATACTTCTTTTACATTTGTGAAAAAAACACGCACATGATTACTAACTTGCTTCTGACAACCATCCTGACAGCAGTCACCTATCTTTTCCCCTTTGCTCCCTCTGAAGGCACCGTGAACCGTACCGAGAAGGAGTGGCGTGACGAGATATGCCTGAACGGGCTCTGGGACTTCAAGGCTGAGGGCCAGTCTGACTGGGATTCCGTCAAGATCAGGATCCCTTCTCCGTGGAACGCCAACTCATTCGCCCGCTATGACGGCATGGGTCCCGACCACAAGGACTTCCCTTCATATCCTGAAGCCTGGGAGAGCGTCGACAAGGCATCGATGCACAGGACCGTCGAGATCCCTTCCGCATGGCAGGGACGCAGGATAGTCCTGCACTTCGAGGCAGTCTCAGGCAAGACGGAGGTGTACGTGAATGACAAGCTTGTAGCAGAAAACTTCGACATATTCCTTCCTTTCGATGCCGACGTCACCGACGTCGTCACTCCCGGCAGCAAGGCCGACATCCTCGTCAAGGTTGCGGGCCAGAACTGTTTCGAGGACAACAGCACCATCGGTCGCCGCATCATCCCCGCAGGTTCAATGTGGGGCACTCACATCAAGGGCATCTGGCAGGACGTTTCTCTCGTCGCTTATCCTGAACTTCACATCGAGAACGTCTATGTCAAGCCGCTCGTGGGCAAGAAGGCCCTCGAGCTTGAGGTTACCGTAAAGAATGACGGTGCAAAGCAGGCATCCTGCAGCCTCGACGGTGGCATCTCCCGCTGGATCAATCTTGCCGGAACCGACGTGAACTCAGCGCCGGTGCCTGCCTGGACGCTGTCTGAGCAGGTTCTTGCCGTTCCTGCCAGCAAGTTTACAGTTCCCGCAGGGCAGAGCGCAAAGCTTACCATGAGTGTCGCCGTTCCCGACGGAGCCCTGGACTTCTGGACTCCTGAGCATCCTAACCTCTACGCATCGCAGCTCCGCCTGCATGCAGGGAAGAAGACCGTCGACGGCAAGTACACCCGCTTCGGCTGGCGTGAATGGACCTTCGACGGCACAAAGCATTGCCTGAACGGTGAGCCTTACCCTCTGAAGGGCGACTCATGGCACTTCATGGGCGTGCCTCAGATGACCCGCCGCTATGCATGGGCGTGGTTCAGCGCAATCAAGGGCATGAACGGCAACGCTGTCCGCCTGCACGCTCAGGTCTACCCGAGCTTCTACCTCGACATGGCGGACGAGATGGGAATCTGCGTCCTCGCGGAGACCGCGAACTGGGCAAGCGACGGCGGCCCCAAGCTTGATTCCGAGGAATTCTGGGACCACTCCCGCGACCATCTGCGCCGCATGGTGCTGCGCGACCGCAACCATCCCGGCGTGTTCGGCTGGAGCATCAGCAACGAGAACAAGCCCGTCATTCTCTATGTGCACAAGCGCCCCGACCTCATGCCGTTCCAGATCAAGGCCTGGAAGGAGTGGGTGGAGATAGTCCGCGAATGCGACAGCACCCGCCCCTGGATATCTTCCGACGGCGAGGAGGATGGTGAGGGCATACTTCCCGCAACAGTAGGCCATTACGGCGATGCTGCCGCAATGCAGTCATGGAAGGCCATTGGCAAGCCCTGGGGAGTAGGCGAGCACAGCATGGCATATTACGGCACACCCGAAGAGGTGTCGGTATATAATAAGGAAAGAGCATACGAGTCCGCTCAGGGACGCATGGAGGGCATAGCACAGGAATGCTACGGCCTGCTTGCCGCCCAGAGGAAGGCCGGCGCTTCCTATTCTACAGTATTCAACATGGCCTGGTACGGTCTGAAGCCTCTCGCCCTCGGCGATGGCGACGGAATCGTGTTCGGGCCTTACAGGGAGGGTGAGTTCGGCATCCAGCCGGAAAGGCTTGGCGCATTCTGCACCACGTTCAATCCGGGCTATGATCCGGCTCTTCCTCTGTATGACGAATGGCCGCTCTACGAAGCAATGCGTGCCGCCAACGCCCCTGAGGGGCCGGCTGCTTCAAAGTGGTCTGTAAATAATGAAAATAGAGTTGTTATCCCGGAAGGCAATGCGGCTGCCATCGGGGCAAGCTATGAACGTGTCCTGTTCGCAGGCAGGGATGATTCCCAGCTGAAACAGGATCTGGAGGGGTTAGGCGTTGTATTCCAGACAGGCAAGGCACGCAAGCCTGTGCGCACGCTCATTATAGCTGATGCTTCCGAAAAGCAGCCGCTTGCAGTCCCGGCAGGTGCCGACGTATGGCTGTGCGGCATCACCGAGGGCACGGTAGGCTACTACAACGAGCTTCTCGGTCTTGACCTGAAGGCAGTTCCTCTCGTGAGGTCGTCCTTCATTCCGGAGAACTGCTCAGAGACTGCAGGTCTCGCAAATTCCGACTTCTATTTCTGCGAAGTCCAGCGCAGAAGCGCTGCCCGCATAGCTCTTGACGGAGCTTCCGTACGTGACGGAAAGGTCATCCTGCGCGCCTGCAGGGCTGACTGGCGCCGCTGGAACAAGCGCCCTGAGGACTATAAGACCGCTGCGCTCATCAGAAGTGAAAGGGACTGCCCTGAAGCAACTGCAGTGATGGTGAAGTGCGGCAACGTCACAGTATGCACCCTCGAGAATTTTGCCTCGACTGCAAAAGGCCAGGCAACGCTCGGGAAACTGCTCCGCAATGCCGGAGTTCCTGTTGCCAGAAAGACTCTGTCCGGAAAGGACGGTGTGGACGACACCAGCCTTGACGGCCTGCTTACCAGACCCGTGGATTAGTGATTATGAGAAATTTAAGAATATTTCTGATGGCAGCTGCAGTGCTGCTGGCATCATGCTCGGATGGTGGATTCGAGCGTACCGCGACCGGATTCAAGGCTGAGACTGTCCTTTGCAACGTGCAGGTCGACTGCTACAGTCCCACAATCGTGAGGGTGCAGAAGTACCCCCTGGGCCATCCTTGCCCGGACGTCAAGTCGTATGCGGTGGTCAAGACGCCTGAGAGTGTAAGCTTCAAGGTAAAGGCAGGTCACGATGGCATCATCACCCTGCGCACAAAGGCCTTGACGGTAAGCTTCGATACAAAGACCTCGGTAGTCGAGGTCCGCAACGACCAAGGCGGGAAACTTACGGCCGAGAAGCCCGGTTCCTTCATGCTCACCCCCGTCGAGGGCCTGAGCGAGGAACGCTTCAGAGTAGGGCAGACCTTCATTCTTGATGATGACGAGCACATCTATGGCCTCGGCCAGCACCAGCAGGGCAACTTCGACCAGAGAGGCTGTCACGTGCACCTCGAGCAGGTGAACATGGAGGTGGCAGTGCCCATCGCGCACTCTTCCAAGGGCTATGCCCTGTTCTGGGACAACAGCTCCATCACCGACTTCGATGACAGTGCCGACGGCATGAAGTTCGAGTCGAAGGTCGGACTCAAGTCTGATTATTACGTAATCTACGGCGGTGACGCCGACGGCGTGGTGGCCGGCATACGTGACCTTACCGGTCAGGTGCCCATGCTGCCCCGCTGGTCCTTCGGCTTCAACCAGTCAAGGGAGCGCTACACCAGCCAGGAGGAGATAATAGGCGTCGTCAGGAAGTTCCGCGAGCTCGGAGTTCCTCTTGACGGAATTGTCCAGGACTGGCAGTACTGGAGCGAGGATCACCATTATTGGAATGCCCTCCGCTTCGGCAATCCCAACTTCCCGGCACCCAAGAGCATGATGGACGACATCCACTCCATGAATGCCCACTGCCTCATTTCCGTATGGCCTTCCATGGGCCCCGGGACCGACGTCTTCCGCGACCTTGAGTCCGAGGGCCTTCTCATGAGACATGATTCCTTCCCTCCGCACATGGGGGTAAAGAACTACGATGCCTACAGCCCCAGGGCGCGTGAGATATACTGGGACTACATGAAGAGGGGCATCTATGATACCGGAGTTGATGGCTGGTGGCTCGATGCAACCGAGCCTGAGCGCCAGGGAGACGTTGAGGAAGGCTGGGACTATATCACAGCCGACGGCCCCTACCGTGACGTCAGCAATGCCTATCCTCTTGTATCTACCGGTGGCGTATATGAGGCGCAGCGCGCCTGCGACAGCAGCAAGCGTGTGTTCATCCTCACCCGCAGCGCCTTTGCCGGTCAGCAGAGATACGGCACTCAGGTCTGGAGCGGTGACGTCGTTGCAAGATGGGACGTGCTTGCGGCACAGATCCCCGCTGCGATCAACTTCTCACTCAGCGGACTGCCTTACTGGAACTGCGACATCGGCGGCTTCTTCGTGCCTGGCGAGATCTATCCCGGCGGGAATGCAAATCCCAGATACCACCGCCTGTACATCAGATGGATGCAGCTTGCCGTGTTCACCGGCATGATGCGTTCTCACGGCACAAGCACTCCCCGTGAGATATATAACTTCGGCGAGCCCGGCTCGTTCGATTTCAAGACCCAGGAGACCTTCATCAACCTCCGCTACAGGCTGCTCCCTTATATCTACAGCGCATCCCATGACGTCACTGCCAAGGGCGCAAGCCTCATGAGGCCGCTCTTCGCGGAGTATCCCGACGACGAGCAGACATATTCCATCGGCGACGAGTTCTTCTTCGGCAAGAGCGTGCTCGTGGCACCTATCACGACGCCCGACGACTGCCGTTCAGTATATCTGCCCGCCGGTGAGTGGGTCGACTTCTGGGGCGGCGCCCGCATAACCGGAGGTGTGTCATTCAAGTATTTCTCAACCCTCGACACCATACCGATCTTCGTGCGTCAGGGAACAATCCTTCCCATCGGTCCCACAGTCATGTACTCCGACGAGAAGCCTCTCGACAGCATGCAGATACGCATCTACACAGGCGCCGATGCCGAATATGAGCTCTATGAGGACGCCGGCGACGGCTACGGCTATGAGAATGGCGAGTCCTCTGTGATCAAGTTTGCATGGGACGACAGAACCCAGACCCTCAGCATCAAGGCAAGGGTGGGCAGCTTCCCGGGAATGCTTCAGGAGCGCGACTTCAACGTGGTGCTCGTCCGTGGCAACGCGGGAACAGGCCTTGACAATGAATCTTCCGACATGAAGGTCCATTACACAGGCTCAGCAGTCAACGTAACCATACAGTAAAATATATGAGAATATCAGGAAAAGTATTGTCAACCTTGGTGCTGGCTGCCGTGTGCATGAATGCGGCAGCTGGTCCCAAGCACGCTGAAAAGAGTGAATTCCCTTCTTACGAAGGTCTTGTCATGGCCGGCTATCAGGGATGGTTCCATAACCCCGGAGGAGGGGAGATGTACACCAATCCCGACGACATCCGCATCGACATGTGGCCGGACGTGAGCGAATATGAGAAGACTTATCCTACCGCATATCGCCATGCCGACGGTTCTGTGGCCAGGTTCTTCTGCTCTGACGACGAAAGCACCGTGAAGACCCACTTCAAGTGGATGAAGCAGTACGGTGTGGACGGCGTGTTCCTGCAGAGGTTCTTCGGCAACGCCATGCCCCGCAGGAACGGCAGCCGCAAGAGTACCGACGTGGTCATCCGCCATGCCATGAAGTACGCCCAGGCCTATCACAGGGCATATTCCATCATGTACGACCTCTCCGGTCTGCAGCCTGGCAGGGACGACTGCACCAAGCTCATCGACGACTGGAAGTACCTTGTCGACAGCGTGGGCGTGACCAGCTACGGCCGCGACAACATGTATCTCTACCACGACGGCAAGCCTCTGGTCGTGATCTGGGGCGTCGGATTCCCCGACAGGCCCTACAACATCAGGGACATCAAGCTCGACGAGTTCATGGACTTCCTGCACAACGACCCTGTATACGGTGGATGCACCGTCATGCTCGGCATCCCTACATACTGGCGTACGCTTGAGTATGACTGCGTGGAGGACGACTATCTGCATACTCTCATACGTCAGGCCGACCTCATCCTGCCCTGGATGGTTCAGCGTTTCTCACCTCTGCTCCACTTCGACATGGGCCGTTACCGCGACGTGATACGCAAGGACATGGCCTGGTGCGAGGAGAACGGTGTGGGGTACGTGCCGCTGATCTATCCCGGCTTCAGCTGGCACAACCTGAGCGTGCATGCGGCAGGCGACGTGATCGGCGACGTCAAGCCCGTGGAGAGCATCCCGAGAATGGGAGGCAGCTTCTACTGGGACCAGGCATATACAGCCATCTCAGCAGGCGCCAAGATGCTCTATGTGGCAATGTTCGACGAGGTTAACGAGGGCACCGCGATCTTCAAGGTCACCGACAATCCTCCCGTAAGCGAAAGCGCTGAGTTCGCCGACATGGACGGCATGCCTTCGGACCACTACCTCTTCCTTACCGGCGAGATTGCGAAGATGCTCCGTGGCGAGAAGCCCCTCGACAGGAAGATGCCACAGCGTGCCATACTTACGGCACCCGATGCCGTGTACACCAATTCCGTGACTGACGGAATGGCATCCAACCCCTTCATCAAGCACATCTACACCGCAGACCCTTCTGCCCACGTATGGAACGACGGCAGGCTCTACGTATATGCCTCACACGACATCGACCCGCCCATCGGCTGCGACCTTATGGATAAATACCATGTGTTCTCGACCGACGACATGGTCAACTGGACCGACCATGGCGAGATCCTGTGCGCTGACGACGTGAAGTGGGGACGCAAGGAAGGTGGCTTCATGTGGGCACCTGACTGCGCGTATGCTAACGGAAAATACTACTACTATTTCCCTCATCCGAGCGGAACCCATACCGGCAGCACCTGGAAGATAGGCGTTGCCGTCAGCAAGAAGCCCGCATCGGACTTCAAGGTCATCGGCTACATCGAGGGCATGCCTTCATACTATGACCCCTGCGTCTTCATCGACGACGACGGACAGGCATACATCTACAACGGCGGTGGCGGCAAGTGCTACGGTGGTCTTCTGAAGAAGAACATGAAGCAGCTTGACGGCGAGATGGTCGCCATGGAAGGACTGCCTGACTTCCACGAGGGCCCCTGGGTACACAAGTACAACGGCAAGTACTACCTCTCATATCCCGACAACTACATCGACGAGAACGGGCACGGCTACAACCGCCTGCACTATGCGATGAGCGACAGCCCTCTCGGCCCCTGGGTGTACAAGGGAATATACCTTGACAAGACCGACTGCGACACCAGCCACGGCAGCATAGTGGAGTACAAGGGCCAGTGGTATGCCTTCTATCACGGCTGCCAGATATCCCAGATGGGCAACCTCCGCAGCATCTGTGTCGACAGGCTCTACTACAATCCTGACGGTACCATTGTACCTGTAGTCCAGAGGAATCACTGCGACCTGCCAAGAAAATGACGGTTAAAAAAACATTAACTGAGAATTTAATTTGATAGTTAATTCATTATTACGCCTTTTTTAATACCTGAAGTTTTAATTTGTAAGTGTTTTACTACGTAAACCATTTTAAAACCAATAAACCATTTTTAAACCATTTTCATTTATGAAAAAACAATTAATCAAGGTGCTCCTCTGCGGAGCAGTTGCGATTGTCTCAGCCTCCATGTTCACGAGCTGTAACAACGAGGCCATCGACGATCTTACCACCAGGGTGACCGTACTCGAGGGTATGGTCCGCCAGCTGGAGTCTGACCTTCAGGCTGCAATGGTAACAGGTGCTACCATTACAAACGCTACACAAGACGCCAACGGCGCCTGGACAATTGTCCTTAGTGACGGCAAGTCTATCAAGATCGATCCTTCTACTGGCGGCGGAAGCAGCTCTGTTTCTGTAGAAGAGACTGCTGATGCATTCGTCTTCACCGTAAATGGCAACACTTATGCAATTCCCAAGGGAGGCGCAGGCGTTCAGCTTGTTTACTCACCCGAGTATGTTGACGGAATCGTTTCTGTCGGCAATGATGGTGCCACCGTTCGTTTCCTTGTCAACACTTCAATCAACCTTGACAAAACTACATTCGACGTAGCTGAGGCTCATGAGCTTCTTACCCGCGTAGGTGGTTCAGACCTCTTCACAGTCAAGGATCCTAAGATGGAGGGCGACTTCCTTGTACTCACGCTCAAGGGTGCCAGCTGCAAAGGAGGCGCAACCTATGCTGTAAGCGTTGTTGCCAACATCGGCACATCACAGGCTATCTCCAACTACTTCACCGTAGTCGTTGATGATGGCTTCGTAGACAACAGCGAGCAGATCGGTGATTTCACCATCAAGTCAGAATTTGCTCCTACTGAAGTTGACGAGGCTGGTTTCTGCAGCGTAACCGTTCCCGGTGAGGTTCTTGTCGGTGGATTCGACTTCCTCACAATGTTCGACCAGAAGCCCGAAGGCGCAAAGATCGAGATTGCAAAATCCGGTTCACAGCCCGGCGGAAAGGCTCAGGAGAAGTATGCCCTCATCGCTGAGGCTCTCGGCACAGACGGTATCTTCGCATGGAAGCACGCACCCCGCACCGACTTCAACGTTGACGAGCAGCACGGATTCCTTATCAAGCTCGTTGCAGATGACGTCACCAAGGCAAAGGTTTATGTAACAATCGACAACCCTCTCGCAAATCCTGACATCGACTGGTTCCCCGGCTTCAAGGGACAGTTCGAGTGTGAGTGGCACAGCCGTACCGAACCTCTCGGACTCGGCGCACAGACCATCGACCTCCAGTACATCTTCAACGTTGACCACGGCAAGGTATATCTCCCTGAGGCATTCGATGACTCACAGACAACCAACCCTGACTATGAGATCAACCTCATCTTCGGTGGCCAGGAGTTCTTCCAGGCTTACACCAACTGCTATGTGGCTCTTCCTGACGACAATGACAAGACCATCCTTGAGTTCAACGGTGAGAAGCTTGCTCCCGGTGACTACGGCAAGAAGTTCCTCTGCCCTGACAACGAAGGCATCGGCTGGTTCAACCGCAACCTCAACGTCGACTTCTCAGGTGACGAGGTTCCCGGTCCTTACACATGGGACAATGAGGAACAGAGCACCTTCGAGGACAAGGGTCTGGTCGGCATCGACTGGTGGTGGGGTGATCCTAACGGAAATCCTCTCAACATCCAGAACGAGTGCAATGCTCTCGTGAAGTACTATGGCATCTACATCGACAACAACGGTGTATTCCATACCAACGAGAACTACTGCGGATTCCCTATGCGTCTCGGTATCGGTGCATACTTTGACTATGCATACGGCACCAAGTGCCTCAAGCCCGACCAGTTCGGTCTGATGTTCATCAACCGTCGTCGCGCACCCGAGGGAATGCGTCTCCCTGACAAGAAGAGGTTCAACTTATAATTTCCATTCAGGTTTCTAACCTTCTAACTGTTTTTTTATGAATATGAACAGACCACATAACTCCAACATCTGGAGAAACATCCTCAGTGTGCTGTTCTGCTTGATGATGGTTTTACCCACGTATGCACAGTCACGCCAGGTAAAGGGCGTGGTTGTGGATACGGACGGGCTGCCGATGATGGGCGCCGCTGTGATCATCAGCGGCACCACCAACGGTGTGACCACTGACCTCGACGGTGCCTTCACAATCAATGCGAAGCCCGACGACAAGCTCGTAGTCTCTTTCATCGGCTATGAGGACGCAGTAGTCTCAGCATCATCAACAGAGCTGCATATCGTGCTCAAGAACGACTCCAACTTCCTTGAAGAGACGGTCGTCGTGGGTTACGGTGTGCAGAAGAAGGCTACCCTGACAGGTGCGGTGTCTGCCGTTACCAATCATGAGATGGCCGTTACCAAGAATGAGAGCGTTGTGAACATGCTTTCCGGTAAGATTGCCGGTGTGCGCATCACCCAGAACTCTTCTCAGCCTGGTGAATTCGATAACAACATCGATATCCGCGGTATGGGTGCTCCCCTTATCGTAGTTGACGGCGTTCCTCGTGACCAGGCATACTTCTCACGTATGGACGCAAACGAAATCGAGAGCGTGTCAGTGCTTAAGGATGCATCTGCAGCCATCTACGGTGTGCGAGCAGCCAACGGTGTCATCCTCGTGACCACCAAGCACGGTTCTTCTACCCAGGAGGGCAAGTTCGACATCGACTTCGCAGCCAACGTAGGTATCCAGTCATTCCTCTACATCCCTCAGACAGCAGACGCAGCCGTCCACATGCTCCTCATGAACGAGAAGCAGTTCAACGGGTTCAACGGAAACTATCCTATCCGTTCTACGCCCCGCTACCAGTGGGATCAGATCCTCGAGTACAGTTCACACGAGAAGGCCAGCACCAACTGGACTGAAGAGCTCTTCAACAAGTATGCTCCTCAGCAGCAGTACAACCTCTCCATGAACGGTTCTTCGAAGAAGATCGACTACTTCTTCAACCTCGGTTACATGGACCAGATGGGTTCATACAAGAGCGGTTCACTCAACTACAACCGTTGGAACTTCCGCGGCAACGTTGACGCACGCATCACCGACCATCTCCGCACATCTCTCCAGCTGAGCGGTTACATGGACGAGAAGAACCAGCCGAACACCGGTATCTGGACCGTCTACAAGAAGGCCTGGACATACCGTCCTACCTCACAGGCATGGCTTGACGACGAGCACACTCTTCCCGGCTATGACACTGAGATGCTTGAGACCGACAACCCTGTTGCCACAACAAACTCAACATTCACCGGAAACCGTCAGGAGAAGCGCTACAACTTCAACGGAAGCCTCGCTGTGATCTACGACATCCCCGGTGTCGAGGGCCTCAATGCAAAGGCATTCTACAGCTACGACTACTATACCACTGACAACTCGGAGTACCTGCGTACCTACAACCTCTACAGCTACAATGCAGAGGGTGGTCTTGACAGCTTCAAGCGCAACGATCCGGGTTCAGTGAACCGTTCTACCAACCCTAGCTACGGTACAGTCCTCCAGCTCTCTGTAAACTATGACCATACCTTCGCTCAGAACCATCACGTAAGTGCAATGGGAATGTACGAGGAGTCATACAACTACTGGGACAGCTTCTATGCAACACGTACCATGCTTCTCGACAGCCCTTATCTGTTCGCAGGTGAGGAGGAGAACCAGGTAGGTAAGATGAACGGCGTCGGCGACATGAGCCGTCGTGCATTCATCTTCCACGGCAACTACGACTACAAGGGCAAGTACATCCTTGACCTGGCCGGCCGTGCTGACTCTTCTTCAAAGTTCCCTGCAGCAACACGCTGGGGCTTCTTCCCTTCAATCTCCGCAGGTTGGCGTATCAGCGAGGAGCCTTGGCTCAAGGGAGTCGCTCCCTGGCTCACCAACCTCAAGCTCAGGGCATCCTGGGGTAAGATGGGTGATGACGGCAGCGCCAGCACATATCCTTCAACCGTTGTAGGATACGAGCTCCGCAACGACGACCGTGGCTGGTTCTACGATACAGCTCTCACCACCGGTGTGGCTGCAACCGCAATCCCCAACTACAACCTTACATGGTACACCGCCACAACTTACAATGCAGGTATCGACTGGAGCCTCTGGGGACAGAAGTTCACCGGCACCGTCGAGGTCTTCAAGCGTCAGCGTGACGGTCTTCTTGCAACATCTTCAATCGTCCTCCCTGGAACCGTAGGTGCTTCAATGCCTCAGGAGAACATCGAGAGTGACGAGACATTCGGATACGAGATCCAGCTCGGACACCGCAACCGCATCGGCGAGGTGAACTACTTCGTTCAGGGCCAGATTTCTGCTACCAAGAACCGTTGGGTATACCACCTTGATTCAATGGCAGGCAACTCAATGGAGAACTGGCGCAGAGGTGCCGTTTCAGGACGTAACAAGGATATCTGGTTCGCAATCGAGGAGGGTGGCCGCTTCAACAGCTACGACGAAATCCAGAACCATCCCACTACCGGTTCCAACTATGGTCAGGGAACCCTTCCCGGCGACTACTGGTACGTGGACTGGAATGAGGACGGCGTAGTCGATGGAAATGACTCACATCCCGTTGCAACCTACAACCTTCCCGTATTCAACTACGGTATCACCGCAGGACTCGAGTGGAGAGGCCTTGACTTCCAGATGAACTGGCAAGGTGCCGCAGGCATCTACAACCAGTACAGCGAGGTATTCACCGAGGTCGGTCCCTTCAACGGCGGCGCAGCCCTGGACATCTATCAGGACCGCTGGCACACCGTCAACATCGACGACGACCCCTGGAATCCTGCAACTGAGTGGATCGCAGGCTACTATCCTGCAACCGGACACAGCTTCAACGAGGGCTCAACCGGCATCAGGAACACTTCTTACATCCGTCTCAAGACTCTCGAGATCGGTTACACCATCCCCGAGAGAATCACCAGACATGTGAACATCCGCAGCCTCAGGGTTTACTTCAGTGGTTACAACCTCCTTACCTTCAGCCCGCTCAAGAACATCGATCCCGAGCGTCCTGGTACCAATGGTGGTGTGAACACCGGAAGCAACAGTATCCTCTTCTACAACTATCCCGTCAACCGCACCGTCAACTTCGGTGTGAATGTCAAGTTCTAAAGATTGAAGATTATGAAAAAAGTATATACTTATATATTTCTTGCTGTCGTAGCCGTTTTCGGTTTTTCAGCCTGCAACAATCTTGATCTTGAGCCTAAGGGCATTCTTGATGAAGGTACGTTGTTCAACTCAGAGTTCGGTGTAAAGAAATATCTCGCCGGACTGTACAATGATCTGCCTATCGAGGACTTCCTCTACAAGGCATCAAACGATGGCCCTATCGGCTATGGTACTTCCAACTC
>JAKSKK010000033.1 GCA_024401745.1 Bacteroidales bacterium | reverse complement strand
CAAAAAAAAAGAGAGTGACCTCTAAGTCCTATTGGACTTTTTAGTCACCCTCTTTAATATTGCGTTTCTTCAGACTAGTTGAAGAAGTACTTGATACCGAAGAGGATCTGCCAGCACTGTGAAGTGTGCTCGTAGTACTTGGTGTAGTTCTGAGTGGGATATGCGTCACCGACCTTGATCATTGAGAAGTAAGGTGCGCCTGCCTCGTTGATACCCTCGTACTTGAGAGGAGCGATGTCGTTTCCAAGGCTGGTCTGGTAGCAAGAGAGCTTGGTTACGCCCCAGCTGCTGTTGAGCATGTTACCGATATTGTCGATAGATACGCTAGCCTGGAAGTTGTGGGTAGTGTTGCCGATTCTGAATGCGAAGTCCTCAGCGATGCGGAGATCGAGTCTGTGGAGCCAGGGAGCGCGTCCGCAGTAAGCCTCTGCGTACTCACCCTTGTGCTTGCTCAGATACTTGTCGTTATTGACGAATGCCATGAATGCATCACCGTCAGCCTCGGTCTTCCAAGCGATATCGTTGGCATCCTTGGGGATGTAGATGAGGTCAGCTGCATTGCCGTCGCCATTCATGTCGTTTGAATAGATGAAGCTGTTGCCGTTTGAAGAGTAAGCGGTGTAGTATGCATCGATGTGGAGGCCGTTGCCACCGAATACCTTGAAGGGAACGAAGTAGCTGATGTTGGCCATGAACTTGTCAGGAAGGACGTAGCGTGAACGCTGCAGGCCGGCAAGGTTTGTACCACTGATGGTAGGGATACCGGTGTAAACTGACTTACCGTCTGAACCGGGCATACCGGTGATCTCCTTAGACTCGGTGTGAGTGTAGGCTGCCATGAGCTTGAGGTTCTTGACAGGCTCGAGGTTTGCGGTAAGGTTGAAGGTGTAGCCGTAACCCTTGGTGGTGTTGGAAAGGATGTAAGCGGGAGTACCGTCGTATGTGTAAGCGCCGCATTCCTTGTAGTTTACACGGTTGTCTGCGCCCTTGAATGTAGCGGTGAGCTTGCTGTCATCCATTGACCAGTCCTGCATCCAGGTGCCGAAGAGGGTCTTGTTGAACATACCCTCAGCAGTGATGTTGAAGGGGAAGTTTACGGGAACGATGTAGTCGACTGCAAGGTCTGTCTTCCAGATCTGAGGCATACAGAACTCGGGGTCAACACCACCGATGTATGCCTGTGAGCCCTTACCTGCACTCTCTGCTGAAGGAGAGGTAGGAAGGCCGAGAGTCTTGACGATGTCCTGAACGTTGGTCATGAACTTGCCTCCTGCTGTGAGGGTCTGGAGAGCTGCGAGTGCTGCGGGATCCCAGACGGGCTTGCCGTCCTTGAGTGTTGCGCTGTACTGAACACCACCCTGGATCATACCTGAGTTCTGAGGCATGTTGCAGAAGAATACGAGAGGGAGACGTCCCTGGAAGAGACCGGTACCTCCACGTACAACGAGAGTCTTGTCACCCTTGACGTCCCAGTTGAAGCCGAGACGAGGAGAGATCTGGGGACGGGTCTTGGGCCAGACACCGGTATCGAGGTGCTTGCCGCCGTAGTTGATAGCTGCGATGTTGGGGTTGGTGATGATGTCGTCCTCATTGAAGGCAACAACGTCGGCACGTACACCGTACATGAGCTTGAACTTGGGAGTGATCTTCCACTCGTCCTGAGCGTATGCAGCATACTGGCTGTAGTTTACGATACCTGCAGGGTTCTCATTTCCGTCATAACCGTATGTAAGGCAGAATGAAAGAGGAAGAGCGCCGTTGAGGAAGTCCTCAGGGCTTGCATAGCGGTAGTAACCGGTACCATTACGCATGTATGAGTTGCGGGCGTACATAAGCTCGTAGCTTGCACCTGCGGTGATGGTGTGTGCACCTGCATAGATGGTGACGTTGTCCTGGATGTTGAGTGACTTGTTGATCACACCGTTGTTCCAGGTGAAGAGCTCGTAACCGAGTGAGGTATAAGGAATATAGTTACCGGTAGAGGTGTCACCTGTCATGATATCGATGTGAGGGAACGGAGAAGAGGTGCTTCCACGCTGGTCGTTGATATCGGTATAGGTAGCAAGGAAGCGGTTGGAAACCTTGTTTGAGAAGCGGCTGTTGAGCTCGGATGCCACACTCATGAGGTTGTTCATCATTGAGTACTGGTTGCCTGAGAACGGCTGGCTCTGCTCGGAAGCACGGTTGAAGCCCTTGTTGCGGAACTTGTCGTCGCAAGAGTTGCCGTTAGGAGCGTTCCAGGTCTCGTTGTTGGTCTTGGTGAAACGTACGCTGAACTTGTGTGCGTCAGAGATGTTCCAGTCAACGCGTGCAAGTATCTTGAGGCCGTTGGTGCCACCAGGGAAGTCGGTGTATGAACCGGGATTGTAGTTGTAGTCCTTCTGGAGCTTGTCTGAGATCTGCTGGAGGACCTTCTGCTTTGCACCGTCTGCCTGGTACTCGATGCACTGGCCGGGCTGCTTGGTCATCTCGATGTTGGCGAAGAAGAAGAGCTTGTTCTTGATGATGGGGCCGCCGATAGTGGCACCGGCAACAAGATTGGATGCAGCTGCGCGCTCGCCAAGGTCATTGCCTGCAACAACGTTTCCGCGGAAATCCTGGTTGGTGTAGTAAGAATAAGCGGTTCCCTTGAAGGTGTTGGTACCTGACTTTGTGACAGCGTTGATTCCACCACCTACGAAGTTGCTCTGACGTACATCGAAAGGAGCGACTACGAACTGGATCTCCTCGAGAGCGTCGAGAGAGATAGGAGTACCGCCACCGGGAAGAGCGTCACCAAGACCGAAGTTCTGGTTCATGTTGGAACCGTCGACTGTGAAGTTGGTTGAACGTCCGTCACCACCTGCGAAGCTCAGGCCGTTTGAATAGGGAGAAAGCTTTGTGAGCGCCTCGATTGAACGGCTGGTGTTAGGAAGGCTCATCATCTCCTTGTTGGATACGTTGGTGGTAGCACCGGTCTTCTCAGCTGCGAACTTTGAAGTAGAGGCGACTACGATGGCATCCTCGAGGGTTTCTGAAGTCTCAAGAGTAACGTCGAGATTGTAATTCTCTGAGAGAGCAAGGGTGATGTCATTGTACTGCAGAGAGTTGCAGCCCACGAAAGAAGCAGTTACCTCGTAGGGGCCGCCGGGACGCATACCATTGATGGTGTAGTAACCGTCGTTGTTTGCAACGGCGTAGTACTGAGAACCTGAAGGAGTGTGGATAGCGACCACGACTGCTCCGGTGAGAGCCTCTCCGTTCGCGTCGGTGACGCGGCCGGACATAGTAGAAGTTGTAAACTGGGCGTAGCCAGAAACTACGAATGCCAATACTGCCACGATTGACAGTACCATTTTACGCATTACGTTCATGTACATTTATATTTTAAGGAATAGAATTGAACCAACAATAATTCTAAGCGGCCGCGAAATTACATTAAAAGCAGAAAATAGAAAAGAAAAAGGAACATATATTGCGTATATTTGTATCACGCATCAGATATGAAAGAAATCGGACATACCGGAATACACGTAGGCCCCCTCAGCTTCGGGGCTTCCTCCTTAGGAGGAGTATTCCACAGCATCAGGGAAAATGACGGCATCGAGGCCGTTTACGCAGCTATCGACGGAGGCATGAACTTCATCGACGTTTCACCTTATTATGGCCATTACAAGGCAGAGACCGTGCTCGGCAAGGCCCTGAGGGAGATCCCCCGCGAGAAGTACAGGATTTCCACCAAGGTCGGCCGCTACGGCAAGGACGGGGTCAACACCTGGGACTACAGCGCCAGACGTGCCAAGGAAAGCGTATACGAGAGCATGGAGCGCCTTGGGATAGACTACATCGACCTTATCAACGTGCACGACATCGAGTTCCAGGCCTCTCTGCCCGGAGGGCTGCAGAAGGTCGTAGACGAGACTCTTCCCGCACTGGTGGAACTGCGCAGCGAAGGCGTGGTAGGCCATGTCGGCATAACCGACCTCCAGCTCGAGAACCTCAAGTGGGTGATAGAGCGCGTCCCCGAAGGCACCGTCGAGTCCGTGCTCAATTTCTGCCACTACTGCCTCAACGACAACAAGCTTGAGGATTTCTTCGACTTCTTCGAGAGCCACGGCGTGGGCATCATCAACGCCTCTCCCCTGTCGATGGGACTGCTCTCAGAGCGAGGCGTCCCCGCATGGCACCCGGCACCGAAGGCGCTGGTGGAGGCCTGCCAGAAGGCTGTCGAGCACTGCAAGTCAAAGAACTACCCTATCGAGAAGCTGGCCATCCAGTACTCGGTCAGCAATCCGCGCATAGCCACCACCCTGTTCTCGTCGGCCAATCCGGCCAACGTACGCAAGAACCTCGCATGGAGCAAGGAACCCATTGACTGGCAGCTGGTTGCCGAAGTAAAGGAAATAATAGGCGCGCAGCAGCGCGTAAGCTGGAAGAACTCATGATAATAGACGCTCACAGCCATCTCTGGCTCAGCCAGGACACCGTCGTGGACGGGCAGCCCATCCGCACCACCACCCGCGGAAGGTCCATCTTCTTCGGCGAGGAAGTGCAGATGATCCCTCCTTTCCTGTACGACGGCCGCAACTGCGCCGAGGCCTTCATCGCAAACATGGACTACGCCCAGGTGAACGCCGCGGTGGTGGTGCAGGAGTTCATCGACGGCCTGCAGAACGACTACCTCGCAGAGGTTGCCGCCCGCTGGCCGGAAAGGTTCAAGGTATGCGGAATGGCCGACTGGAGAAAGCCCGGATTCCTGCAGCAGGCCATCGCCCTTATCGAGAGCGGCAGCTATTCAGGAATGGCCATCCCCGGCCACAGGCTGCAGTCGCCTCTCGATTCGCCGGAGTTCATGCAGGTGTACTCCCTCATGGAGCAGAAAGGCCTATTCCTCTCGCTCTGCCTGCACGAGGACAACCACCAACTGCCTGAAGTTGAGCACATAATAGACGAGCATCCGGCGCTGAAGATTGCGATAGGGCACTTCGGTATGGTCACGAGCGAAGGCTGGCTCGAGCAGATAAAGCTGGCGCGGCACCAGAACGTTATGATAGAGTCCGGCGGCATCACCTGGCTCTTCAACAGCGAGTTCTACCCTTACCCCGGCGCAGTCCGGGCAATAAGGCAGGCCGCCGACATGGTGGGCATCGAAAAGCTCATGTGGGGCAGCGACTATCCCCGCACCATCACGGCCATAACCTACAGGATGTCATACGATTTCATAGCCAAGTCCCCCGCTCTGACCGACGAGGAGAAGAGGCTCTTCCTCGGAGAAAACGCCCGCCGCTTCTACGGCTTTGGCGACTTTGAGGACATACCATACATAAAGAACATGTCAGAATGAAAGCAGTACAGATCAACGGATTGCGCAGCATGGAGGTCATCGACCTCCCTAAGCCTTCACCCGCAGCAGGTGAAGTCCTGATAAGACTTGAATACGTAGGATTCTGCGGCAGCGACCTCAACACCTGGCGAGGCGGCAACGCCATGGCCAAGATGCCGGTGATTCCCGGGCACGAGGTAGGCGCGGTCATAGAAGAGCTCGGCGAAGGCGCGCCGGAGTTCCTGAAGCCCGGAATGCATGTGACAGTGAACCCGTACACCAACTGCGGCAAGTGCCCGTCATGCCGCAACGGCCGTGTGAACGCATGCCAGGACAACCAGACCCTCGGCGTGCAGCGCGACGGCATAATGTGCGAATATGCAGTGCTGCCCTGGGAGAAGATCATCCCCGCCGGCGAGCTGAGCACGCGCACATGCGCCTTGATAGAGCCCATGAGCGTAGGCTTCCACGCCGTGGCACGGGCGGAAGTGTCCGACACTGACTACGTCATGGTCATAGGCTGCGGCATGGTAGGGATGGGTGCCATCGTGCGCAGCATCCAGCGCGGAGCCACAGTCATAGCCGCCGACATCGACGACGAGAAGCTGGGCCTTGCCAGGAAGATGGGTGCGGCGTACACCATCAACACAATCAAGGAGGACGCGCATGCACGTCTTGCCGAAATCACCTCAGGTGCAGGCCCCGACGTCGTTATCGAAGCCGTCGGCAGCGCACCCACATACCAGATGGCGATCAACGAGGTAGGCTTCACCGGGCGCGTTGCCTGCATAGGCTATGCGAAGAGCGAAATATCCTTCACCACAAGGTTCTTCGTCCAGAAGGAACTCGACATACGCGGTTCCCGCAACGCCATGCCCAAGGACTTCCTGGCAGTGATACGCTACCTCCAGAAAGGCAGCTGCCCCGTCGACTCCCTCATAAGCGCCGAGGTGGCTCCGGAAGAAACGCAGCAGGCAATGGCCGCATGGGACGCAGCACCAGGAAAGACCTTCAGGATACTCGTGAGATTCTAGAACATGCCGGTCATCCATATAACTTCGCTTTCCCATCCGGGCGTGGAGATATTCTCCACACTGACGGAAGCGCAGCTTTGCGACAGGCGCCTTGTCGAGAAAGACCTGTTCATCGCCGAGAGCGGGAAAGTCATCAACACGGCCATCGACGCCGGATACAGGCCTTTCGCGCTGCTTACCGAGGAAAGGCATCTTGACGGCATCGCTGCGCAGGTGGTGGAAAGGGTCGGAGACATACCCGTGTACGCAGGCAGCCATGAACTGCTGAAGGAACTGACGGGCTTCCCCATGACCAGATGCATCCTGTGCGCAATGTACAGGCCCCAGCTGCCCACAATCGCCGAAGTACTGAAGGATGCCCACCGCATAGTGGTCATCGACAGCGTGACCAACACCACCAACATAGGAGCAATCTTCCGCTCGGCGGTAGCGCTGGGCGTAGACGCAGTGCTTCTGACCAGGACGACCTGCGACCCGCTGAACCGCCGCGCCGTGCGGGTTTCTATGGGTACGGTGTTCCAGGCCCCCTGGACCTGGCTTGACGGAACCATCAGCACGCTTCACGACTATGGTTTCAAGACCGCGGCAATGGCCCTGACCGACCAGAGCATCCCCCTTGACTCCCCCATCCTCAAGACCGAGGACCGTCTGGCCCTGGTGATGGGCACGGAGGGCGACGGCCTCTCGCACGAAGCCATCGCCGAAGCCGACTACGTGGTGAGGATTCCTATGAAGAACAATGTGGATTCGCTGAACGTGGCCGCCGCCGCTGCAGTGGCCTTCTGGGAACTGCGCAGACAGTGAATCCCTATATAGGCAGTATCACGAATACCAGCGCGTCCCACAGAGCGTGAGATATGATTAAGGCCGGCAGCAATGCCGGCTTTATTCTGTAGATGAGACCCCAGACGCCACCGGCGACGAGAGCGGCCATGACGAGCATGAAGTTGAACGACCAGATGTGCACGAGGCCATAGACCAACGTGGTCACGACCAGTGCCGCATTGGCTCCCAGCTTCTCAGACATCGACTTCTGCACATATCCGCGCCAGAAGAACTACTCGGCGGGGCCTATCAGGAACAGCAGGAGCAAGACGATCATGGTGGCATTGGAGCCGTCCTTCATCGCATAGACGTTATCGACCTGAGGACGCGCGAACGAGAACATCATCTGCGAAAGTTTGTCCCCTATCCAGAATATGCCCCAGAGCGCAAATTTAGCCATAATTTAATGGAAAACCTTAACTTTGCATCATGAGACTACGTAACATCATACTGATTCTGGCGCCCGCAATGATGATTTCCTGCGGCCAGACCGACTATTCTGACGGCACGTGGGTCATCGGCCCCTTCGAGAGACCCGTCAGCGACGCAATCATAACTCCCGACACAACGGCCGTATTCGACTGTCCCATGAGGGGTGAGCCCGTGAAGTGGATGGAGAGCGACACCTTCAACCCTGCCGCCACAACAAAGGACGGAAAGATCGTGATCCTCTTCCGCAGCGAGGACAACAGCGCCACCGGAATCGGTTCCAGGACATCGAGGGTGGGCTATGCCGAGACCTCTGACGGCATCAACGTGAACATCCTTCCCGAGCCGGTGCTCTTCCCCGGTGGAGACGGATGGGAGGACCTCGACTGCCCCGGCGGAAGCGAGGACCCTCGCGTAGCCAGGACTGAAGACGGGCTCTACGTGATGATGTACACATCGTTCAACCGCAAGACAGCACGCCTGTGCGTCGCTACCTCACGCGACCTCAAGCACTGGGAGAAGCACGGCCCGGCATTCAAGGGCGCCCTTGGCGGAAAGCTTGACGACGAATGGACAAAATCGGCATCGATAGTCACCCACCTCGACAAGAACGGAGAGATGGTGATAGAGAAGATAAACGGCAAGTACCTCATGTACTGGGGCGAAGAATTCATCAACCCGGCAACATCTGATGACCTGATCCACTGGACTCCTATGACCGACGAGAACGGTAAACTCCTCCAGATCGTGACTCCGCGCGAAGGATATTTCGACAGCGATCTTACCGAGTGCGGTCCTCCCGCAGTTCATACCAAAGACGGTATCGTGCTGATTTACAACGGAAAGAGCTTCGAAAACGGATCATACTCCGCCGGGCAGATACTGTTCGACGCAAAGGACCCGACCAAAGTTCTCGCACGCCTCGACCAGCCTTTCTTCAAGCCTGAGATGCCGTTCGAGAAGACCGGCCAGTATGTTGACGGCACAGTGTTCTGCGAAGGCCTCGTCCGTTACAACGGCAAATGGTTCCTCTACTACGGCTGCGCCGACAGCATGGTAGGCGTGGCAGTATGCCAATAATGAAAAGCTTAGTTCTATCTGCCGCGCTGGCCGTGATATGTTCCTGCGCGGACTTGGGAGATGCGGATTTCATCAACACCTCTGTCGGTGTCACTGACAACCGTGGAAGCAACTGCGTGGTCGGCCCCAGACTCCCCTACGGAAGCATATACCCGTCTCCCCAGACGGAAAACGGCAACACTGACGGCTATGATCCGGCTTCGCCTATACGCGGCTTCGCTCAGATGCACGTAAGTGGCACCGGCTGGAGCACGTACGGACATTTTCTTGTCTCGCCGCAGACAGGCTTGTCTCTGGGCGTCGATGCCCATGATTCCCCTCATTCGGAGGATGTCACCAAGGCATATTACTATAGCACTAATCTTGACAGATATGACATCAAGGCCGAGATAGTGCCGTCGCATTATTGTGCGATGTATCGCTTCACTTACCCGGAGTCAGAGGATTCGTATGTGGTGCTGGATGCGTCGCAGTGCATAATGGACATCGCGAATTTCCAGCCCAGAGGCAAGTTCTCCGCCAACAGCGCCGAGGTTGACGCAGACGGAAAGGTGAAGTTGATGCTGAACTTCGAAGGAGGCTGGCCGGCCGAAGCCTACGATCTTTATCTTATTGGCGAGTTTGACCGCATGCCTTCTGAGACTGGAGTGTGGAGTGGCGAATCGGTGCTTCCCGGTGTGGATGCGGTAGCGATCGCGGAAGATGATGCATCCCATATCGGAGCATACGCGCGCTTCGACACCTCGGAAAGAGAGAAGGTACAGCTGAAGCTGGCCGTTTCCTTCACAAGCTTCGAGAAGGCTGAGGAGTTCCTGGCGACAGAAATGAACGGATGGGATTTTGACCGCAAGGTCGACCTCGCCCGCGAAGAGTGGAACCAGAAGCTTTCATCCATCAGGATATCCACCAAGGATGAAACGGAGCGAACGCTGTTCTACTCCTCTCTGTTCCGATTCTATACCCTAGCCAGCGAGCGTACGGCAGACAACGCGAGGTGGGAGTCGGACGCCCCGTTCTGGGATGACAGCTATGCCTACTGGGACACTTTCCGCTCTGCATATCCGCTCATGATGCTCATCGACAAGCCTGCGATGAGGGACAATCTGAACTCGATGATAGACAGATTCGAGCATAACGGCACCGTCTATGACGGATTCATCGCAGGCGCCGAGCGGCCCTCCGAGCAGGGTGGCAATGATGTCGACCACATCATTGCGGAATCGTATCTGAAGGGAATCGAAGGCGTGGACTGGGAAAAGGCATACGCCATAGTCCGCCACAATGCCGAGGACAGGAGAGACGGGAACGAGGGCGACGGCTTTTACAGGGAACTCGGTTGGATCCCCAACTGCGTGATGAGCTGTTCCCAGGGGCTCGAGTACTCATATAACGACTACAGCGCATACCTTATGGCAAAGGGCCTCGGGCATGACGAAGATGCACAGAAGTATCTCGAGCGCAGCGGCAAGTGGATCAACATGTGGAACCCTGATCTTGAAAGCGACGGTTTCCGCGGATTCATCGATGCCCTGAACCCAGACGGCTCCTTTGCCTCTATTGACCCGAAGCTCTATGGCGGATCATGGGCATCACCTTTCTATGAAGGCGGATCCTGGACTTACAGCTATTATGTTCCCCATGACATCAGCCGCCTGATAGAGCTGATGGGAGGCCCGGAGGAATATGTCCGCCGTCTTTCGCATGCATACGAAAACAGGCTCATAGAGTACACCAACGAGCCTGCTTTCCTTGTCACAAGGACCTTCTCTGACGCCGGACGTCCCGATCTCTGCTCCTACTGGACACACGAGATCATGAACACTGCATACGACATGGACGGATATCCGGGCAATGAGGATACCGGAGCCATGGGATCATGGTATGTATTCAGTGCAATCGGCCTCTTCCCGAATGCAGGACAGGACTACTACTACCTCAACGCGCCGAAGTACACTGAGTCAGTGCTTGACCTCGGAGATGGCAGGAAACTTACTATTCGGTCAGATGCGGCCCCCGGAAAGGTTTACATCAAGTCCTGCAAGGTCGGAGGCGTGGAGTGGAACAAGCCGACGATAACTCATGAAGAGCTCATCAATGCCGGCCTGATTGAAATGGAACTCAGCGACACGCCTACGGACTTGTGCCCTGACTCTTCTCGCTAGAGAAAGCATTAATCCCCAAAAGTCCAATATCCGTGGCGCTTCCCAGGGGCTGTGGCACTACCACAACCCTATCTCAGGGATGGTATAGACATAACCGGGACGGATGGCAATCTGCGACTTCAGAGTCCTGGATACATAATCGTTATATCTGTCGGTGCTGCCATAGCCCCATCTTTCCCTTTCATAAGTCTTGACCTGTATCATGTCGCCGGCATTGAGGGTGCCATCTGCGAAGACAGGATAATAGTAAACGAAAGTTCCCTCTTTCGTCAATCCGGGGGAAATAGTGAGGCAATATTCTTCCTGGTAAGCCGTAGGAACAATGGATCCGGTAAAAGTGGACTTTGTCGCTGCAATCGTACCTGCCTTTGCGAAAAGAACCGGAGAGTTAGTTGAGCTCAAAGCATAAATGCCTATCTGATCGACATAATGGAAATCAGGAGAATCGAAATAACCGCCGGAGAATCCGATCCTGAACACAGCTATCTGACGCTTGAGCGATGCGCTGGCGGTGCTTCCGCTTATTGAAACCGTTCCTACCATAACGTCCCAATCCTTGAGATCCGCGATTTGGCTTACAGGAGCATGTGCCGGGTATGTGAAGTCTATTGTTGATGAGCCGACGGTGACATTGCTGTAGAGAGCGGCACCTGCCTTGGTCGTGATTGCAGGATACAGGCAGATGACCTTGTCGCCGGCCTGGCCATTCCATGTTCCGGTGAAGCTTGCAGTCTTCCCCGCTGCCCCGGAGTAGGTAAACTCATCCACCGCAGTAATCCCGTCTTCGCCGAGCGAAACGACGGTGATTGCCTCGGTCGCTTCCCATTCCACAGAAATGGCCGCAGGAGTGCCGACCTCAGCGTATGTAGTCTTTGTTTCAATTGCCTTTTCCATGGTGGCCTCGATTGTAAGCCGGACACCATGTACCTTATTTTCAGGTTCATTCTTCTGGCAAGAACATACCAGCAAAACGGCAATCGCCGCTATAGTTGCAAATACTGATTTTTTCATTGCTGTTCCCTCCTGTTTACTTCCACAAATCTTCGTCGCCCCAGTTGAAAGTGTTACCGTTCTGCATGTCAGGGACTGATGCCTGAAGCATAGCGGTTGCTGCGTGCAGGATGATGACCTCGCATGCAGGCTCAAGATAGTTCTTTGTCTTTTCCATATAGTGTAATAATTGGTGTGTCATAGTAAAATGAGTTACTAATTTCACTATATACACGCAATAGGCTGTGGCAGAATGTAAATTTCATTCTCCCAAATGTAAAAAGACAGCAACCTGACGATTTCGCAGGCTTCAGTTCTGAGCGTCAAGCCATGCGGAGGGAGACTTTCCCATGATTTTCGAGAATGCCTTGTAGAATGCATTCCCGTCGCGGTAGCCGGAAAGAACGGCGATTTCCGACAGTGGATGTTTCCCTTCCTTCATAAGGGAAATGGCAAAGTCAATCCTGTATGAATGCACGAATTCGGAAAACGACTTGCCACTGTTCCTGTTTATGCAGTTGGACACATAGGTCCTGTTCGACCCGACTTCGGGCAGCAGGTCAGTAATCTTGAGATCAGGTTTAAGGAAAAGCTGCTTCCTTTCCATGACTTCGCACACGGAAGAGAACAGGATGTCCTGCTGCGGCTGCTCCTCGACCTTCTTCCTTTCATCCGCGAGCGCATCTGCAGCAATGTCGGAGATCATATCCTCGGCGCCGTAACGGCACTTGTATCCCCAGTAGAAAATGCAGAACAGCAGTGCTGAAAATGTACAGGACGGTATTGCCAACAAAATCTTTCCGTTGAAAAAATCCGTTCCTATCCAATTAGCGCAGGTCGACAGCACCGCAGTGACAAAGAACAGTATTACAAGTGTCATGAGCGCAGGCAAGGCTCTCTCCTCGATATCGGCATAGAAATTGGCCACCTTGCGCCTGTATCGTATGATATTGAGGATTCCGAACACCCCTGCCTGGATTACTTCCAGCGCAAATATCACTGACGCGACACGCTTTACCACGGAAAGACTTCCGCCAAGAGCCGCCGTCACACCCGACACGATACCTGCCAGCAATGCCGGAATCAGGATCAACGGCAGATGCTTCGAGGGCCCCTCCAGACGGGTCAGCGAGCAGATGTAGATATAGAATAACGGATAAACAGCGAGGTTGCACATGATATACAAGCATTGCGACCATGCCGGGACATCCGTGACATGACTTGAAAAACTGAGGGAGTGGCAGAAATACAGCACCATGCAGGCAAGGGAAAAATACCATAGATTCCTGCCTGACTTGCGTTTGCCTTTTGAATCCGCTCCCAGTATTATGCTCCAGAGGAGACACACAAAGAACGGCAGAAGGCTGAACAATTCATATAAATACTCTCTCATACTATTTCAATCTCATGAATGCCGGCGGAAGCGACGGATATCACCCTCGTCTCTCCTGAATCCTTGAAATATACCGAAATTCTGTCGGGCTCCGTTGTCTGGACCGTAACGGTCCAGCCTTCGGGGCCCTTCTTTATGTCAAGGACATCGGATGTGTTGGAATCAGCACAGACCGCAAGGCCCTCAGACATACGTATGGTTTTGAACTCGAACGGCTTGACCTCGAGTTCAAAAGCCTTGCTGCCGATCATCAGCCTGAACTGTTTCGGCTGATGGTTGTACCAGTCGGCGCCAATCACATATGCGGTCCTGAAGGCACCGTCCTGCCAAATGGCAAAGTCCACTCCCTCCATCGCGTCGATCCATCCCGACTCCGGCTCGGATGCGACGGCAAGGTCGCTCTGCGCTTTCATTTCAGCCAAGTAGTCTTCGCGTATCGCTTCTGCAGACGGGTATTCCTTCTGAGCGTAGAAGATGGTCTTGCCGGCTCCGAACGGGATGACATTCTTGCCTGTAAGGTCCCTGTAGTCGTCTCCCAGCATCTCCCTCAAAGGTGAGTCATCTTCAGGGAAGACGGGATCCATGTCGGGCTGGAGGCAGGAATTCGCATGCGCTGCAGTCATGATGAGCGTGCCACCGTCAAACACGAAGTCTCTGAGGCGCTCGAAGTCAGCCTTGGAATAGGTGTTCCAACCCAGGAAGACGGCCAGCTTGTATTGACCCAGCACGTCCCTCGGGGCCTCAACGGGAACAAAGTCCACGGCGCCATAGGGAGAATAAGAGAACTCGTTCCACCCGCCCTGCCCGGCGCCGGGAGATATCTCCCAAGGATAGTACAGGCCGAAGAGCTGATAACTGGAAATCATGTCGCCGCATGCCCATTTCTCACCATCCTGGTTCCATATCGAGGACATGCCGAAGAAATTCCAGGGATCGTTTCGTCCCTGAAGAATGGCGATTCCGGCATGCAGGTCTCCCCTGCGGTCATGCGTCTGGACATAGTCCATCATAATGTTCTGGGCTTCAAGATGCTTTCTGCCTTCCTCGGAAAAGCGGTCTGCGTCTTTTTCTGTCTGATAGAGGGCATCCTCGGTGTTGAGGTGTGAGGAGCCGTGCATATAGGCGACGGCATGCGACATGAACAGGCGCAGCGGGCTCCTCTCTATGTCACTGTAGTCGTATGACCATTGCATTGCGTGCAGGGACCCGAAAATCGGTTTCGAATACGCCCTGGAAGCGCCCCTGAGGCTGCACATGAGTATGTCGTCGGGAGCGTACATCATTTCAGATCCGAGCCAGTCGTACCCGGCCTGATAGAAATAGCGGAACATCACGGACGGGCCCGTGTGGCGGGTACTCTCGCCCTTGGAATAGCGCAGATTGTCAACGAAGATCTGCGCACCGTCGGCCATGTCCTTGACACGCTGCCTGTCGTAATGGATATAGGTGCCGTGGTCCGTATAGATGGGAGGATGCTTTGCAAAGATGCCACCGTACGGGCGGTTGCGTGCTGCCATGTCGCAGTACAGTCCGTAATAATCGAAATGCGTCCAGTAATAGTATCCACCGTCGTTCTCATGCGCCTGCTTGCCCACGAACATGGGAGATGCGAGCTCGCTCACTGGCGGGTTGATGTCCAGGCCGGCGAGAGTTCGCCCCTCGACCATCCAGGCGTAGGGCATCTTCAGGTCGTTCAGCACGTCGAGGGTGGCGTTGAGATTCGCCATGTCTATCCTGCGGTTGCCGCTCCACTGGAATGAAGGGCGGAACTGCAGCAGGGTGCCGGCGCGGCTGGAAGTGTACCACTTGACATATCTCGACAGTTCCGGGCCATCCTCCAGGGTTATGTATATGTTATCACCTACCGACATTTCCACCCTGCGGCCGGTGCGGTTCAATATCTGCCGTATAGCCGCTTCTTCGGTACGCGTCCCATCGGAGATGCGCAGCTTTACGTCGGGCGATGGCCGCAGCGCCTTGCACTTGAGCACGTGCAGTCCCCTGCCGGCGAAGGTCACGCTCTGCTCGCGGGGAGAGACTGCTTCCGCCGCCGTCAGAGTCAGGGTCACGTTCTCGACGTTTGTCTCCACCAGGACGCCGAACTCGTCGCCTTCGCGGACGAACTTCGGGACAGATATGACTTCGAACGGCCGGGCGATCTCCCATATCAGTTCGATGCTGCGGATCTCATACGGCCAGTCGACTCTATGGGGCTCGGGATTCAGCGCAAGCTCGATGCTGCCTCCATCCAGGGCATTTTCGGGAAGAGGGATATAGAAATCCGCGACGGGCGAGCATTTGTCGAACACCTTGCCGCTGAACACAGTCTCGCCATTAAGGGAGATTGTCCACAAAGGGAAGAACCTGTCGCAGAGATTCATGCCCACCCAATAGTTGGTGTCGTCAGTCTTCTCAGTCTTATCGCAGAAACGCTCATGCCAGACGGTCTTCTTCCCGACCCTGAACGACGGAGCTTCAAGCCAGCACTCGCCGGAGAAATGAGCGCCGCCGGCTGAGATAAGGACGCAGGCGAGATTCTCAGGGAGGTTGACATTGCTTTCGACGGTCCGACGTTTGAGGCTGCCTTCCGGTATGGGAACGAAGATGCTGGAATCGGGCTCGTCATAGACATCCAGCGCCGCACGGCCTTCCTTTTGGAAGTAAAGGTCGAGCGTGACGCCGAACGAGCCTCCGGCATTGACTTTCAGGCCCTCGGACCTGACGACCGGTATGCTCAGCGTACATTCACCTGCCGGTAGACTCCCCGCCGGGATACGGTTCCAGACGCGGCGGTCAAAGAAATCGTCTTCGCCCTTGAAATAAAGGGATTTGGCATCCTTCCACCGGACATCAGGATCGAGATTGTCCATGATTCCGTATTCCTGACGACGGAACATCTCCTCTCCCCTGACCTCGAATGGAGCGGGACTGAGGACGCGGCCGCGGACGAGAAGAGTCGCCCTGGCCGGGCAGCCACGCGAGACGGGGGCGATGTCTGCCGCGAAGCTTTCACCGGGCTGCAGCACGGGGAAATCCGACGTGCAGTCGAACAGGACCTCGCGCCTCTCCTGATACTGGGCGGAACAGATGAATTGGGAAATGACTATGAATACAAAAGATGAAATCAGCCTGCGCATTACCGTGAGTGTTTTGAATACTGCACTATATTACAAAATTTATTGTAATTTCGCCACATAATACACTTGAATATGTACGAAGCACCTTCAATTGAAATTGTTACGATATCCACAGAGGGCATTATCTGTCAGAGTGACGACCCCACTCAGGGTGGCGGTTCCACGAGAATCGATAATTACAACGAAGAAAATCTGGACTGGTAGAGTATGAAAAAGCATTTTCTCCCCTTTCTGGCCGCTCTTGCGCTGCCCTTTGCCTGCACTGAATTAGAGGAACCCGAGATAGCTGACGAACCGGCAAATCGCGAGACGACGCATCTGGTCATCTCTGCCAATTCTTCGGCAATGACGAAAGCCGTGCTGAACGAGGACCGCAGCGTCTCCTTCGTGGAGACCGACGCCCTCTCAGTATTCGACTCCGAATATCAGAACTGCATCTTCACCGTCAAGGAACTCTATCCCGACGGTTCCGCCGACTTCGAGGGCGATGTCAGCACCACAAACTGCCCGATGCCGGTAATGTACCCTTATCAAGAGGAGGCAAGACTTGAAAAGTACGGCCCCACCGTCAAACTGTATTTCGAACTGCCCTCTGAACAGCATGCAGTTGAGAACAGCTTCGACCCTGCCGCTGCCTTCAGTTTCGGAATGGCTGAATATCAGGAAGGTGGAATCGTTGGCACGACACTCAGCAACGGGTGCGCACTCGTGAAGTTCACCATGCCTGAAGGCAGTTACTCGAAAGTGACGCTGAGCGTCAGCAAAGGCTCACTCTGCGGCGAATGCTTCGTCAATGTCACGAGCGACGGGCTCAGCGACATTAATCTCGTAGGAGGCGGGAATACAGTCACGCTCAGCGGAGAGATAGCCGGAAAGAAGACATATTTCATGTCCGTCCTCCCGGGCATAGCGGAAAACGGCATCGACGTCAAGATATATGACGCAAACGGCGACCTCGCCGGAGAGAAGTCAACCGACAAGAAGGTCACCTTCACCAAGGGTTGCATACTCAATATCGGCACCCTTCCTACAGCCGAGGAGTCCGAGGACTGGCTTGGCGAGGGCACCGAGGCATCTCCATACATAATCGCCAACGCAGATCATCTGAAGAAGCTTGAGGAGAAATTCCACAAGCGTGAAAGTGCCCGCCCGTATGCCGGCAAATACTTCAAGCAGATCAGAGACATCGACATGGACGGTGAGGCCATAACCATAGGCAACTACGCCGACCGGTACCAGGACACCGATTGGTCAGAACCTACGGCTTTCAACGCCCACTATGACGGCGGTGGACATACAATCTCCAACTACAGACTCACGTTCATATATTATGATCTTAACGCCCACCATCAGGCTGGTCTTTTCAACTACCTCTGCGATGCCACAATCAGCAATCTGAACCTCAAGCCGGCAGTGCTGGAAAACGACTACCTCATAGATGGCATTGATACTCTGACCGATTACTATTATATCGGACTTCTCGCCGGTGAAACAGATGGTGCATGCACGATATCGAACTGCAACGTTCTTCCCGGCAACTACAAAATATACGCGAGAGATACGGGTGCAGGCATCGATTCTTCACAGACCGTCGCATTTGGCGGCCTCGTGGGCAGAACGACATGCGACAGCTATGAGAACATCATATTCAAAAACTGCATCAACGAGGCCAACCTGACATTGGAAGGTGGCAGACGCAGGGCAATTGCTGGCGGCCTCATAGGAACAAATTATGGCTGCGGTCATTACGAGTACATCGACCGTTGCCGCAACAAAGGCAACATCTCTGTAATCTCCGATTATACTGGTGACATACCCTTGGAGGTATTCGCCGGAGGCATCATAGGCAGAATCACAGACGATGGCAATGATGTCGTGTTCCGAATCTCGAATTGTGTCAATGAAGGCGCAATCTATGCCAAGAGCAACATGCCAGAATATTCCTGCGCCGGAGGAATCGCCGGCAGCAACGACTCCGACGGTTGGTTTGATTTCCATAGCGAAGACCCCTGGGTATACAACTGCCTGAACAAGGGGGACATATATGCCGAATGTCTGGTTGGTGTCTTGGGCTTGGGCTACGATGCCTGCGCCGGTGGCATCTTCGGATACTGCTATGACGACGATACACATCTGGCTCTGTGCGCCAACGTCGGCCAGATTTCTGCCAAAGGCCCTGATCCTTGCCCAATCGGCCCCATCTGCGGTACGAACGGTGACCACTTGTGGTGTTACTGGCTCAGGACGGATGAGTTCTGGGATTACGTACCGGGTGAATGCACCAACTGCCGCGCCTGCATGGGCTTCATCTTAGGAAGCGGATCGGGAACCACCTCACCGGAATATGTAAGGATGAATGGCAATGCAGACGATGATGCGGATATGGATGTTCATCTGTTTGGCAAAACCGACGGCGGCAAGACCGAATGGAGCCAGGCCCAGTGGGCTTCCGCAGCTTCGTGGACTGGCAAGTCGGACCTGAATTGGGACTTGCCCGACCATGAAAACACGCTGGATCTGGACTTCTGATCCATAAACTCAAAGCTCACAAGCGAAACAGCCATCTACTTGGACACCATGACTGAGGTCATGATAATCAGACCACCGATGAGATGATCCTCAATATCATGACCTGCAATTAACGGCCCTACAGGCTGTTTCCACCTACGGATTCGGTGAAGTCAAGGTCAAGCATAGAATCGGTGACAATCCAGTTTGCGGCCTTTGCCAGCCAGGTTTCAGTGGTCTTCCACTCGCTGTTGGCCGTGAACGTGCCGGCTCTCATTTTTGGAAGGATCTTATCGGGAATCAGATTGCCAGGCTTAAAGAAATAGCAGTCTATGAAATCGCCGCTGCCATAACTGTTTCCCCACTCATACTGCCCTGGCATGACGTACACATGGGGTGTGCCCTTGCCGTCATCCGTTCCATCGATATCGGCCCAGAAACATTCCACACAGTAGGCAGCCTGGTTATCCCAGAAGCTGGTCTCTTTTCCGGTGATGGCCCCGACCTCGGCGTCAGCGCCCATACTGAGGTTGTCGAGGTTGGCGTTGGCGCAGTAGAATATCTTGAGATTGTCGTCATAACCGGCTCCTACAAGGCCTCCGGTGCTGGTTTCACTGCCATAGGCGAGAATACTTCCCCTATTGAGACAGTTGTATATCCAGGGGTCGTGACTGGTGCCTCCGTCCGAGTCGTGGAAGCCGATGAGACCCCCTGTGTATGCCGTAATGGCATCAGTTGCACTCTTGACATTGCCGCCGTTGACGCAGTTCCACATGTGGAGCGTGACATTGGCTCCCCGGGAATCCACGATATAGCCTATTAGACCGCCACATGCTGCCACACCCACCCTGACGGGATCCAAGGTGACATCTCCATCGTTGCGGCAGAAGCTGATGTCCGCGTATGCCTCGGCAGATTTATACTCGTCAGGGTACATCATGCCCACAAGGCCGCCGGCAGTGGAGTAAAGGCCATCCATGTCGCTGGTCATGATGCCTCCGGCGAGGGTAAGGTCCGCCTTATTGGTACAACGGGTAAGTTCAATGCTGTCTTCAGAAAGACCAATAAGGCCGCCGAAGTGAAGCTGCTGGATATAATTCGAACCGGCAACATCGTCCTTGGTGAAGCCCTGCACCTTGTAAGGGCCTCCTGCAAGATGGCAGTTCTGAATAATGGTCTTGCCCTTGGCCTCCATTCTGTTACCTGACGCAACGCCCACCAGGCAGCCTATGTGCTGGATCATTCCTGTAAGGCCCTTCTGCTTGGCAGTGTAAATCACACCGTTGTCATCCGCAT
Source organism: Bacteroidales bacterium (assembly GCA_024401745.1). Classification (GTDB taxonomy): domain Bacteria; phylum Bacteroidota; class Bacteroidia; order Bacteroidales; family UBA932; genus Cryptobacteroides. Next base: position 2,160 of record JAKSKK010000033.1, on the reverse strand, counting down.
ACGGCTGTACGGTCAGGTTCTTGATGGTGGCATTGAAAGTATAAAGGAACAGCCCGGCGTACCTGGCACCATTGGGGCCGTTGATGATGGACTTGATCTTGTAGTTGCTGATGGTATGGTTACCACCATCATACGTTGCCCAGAACGGGCTTTCATATCTGTACAGCATATCGCCACTGTGAGCCATACGGGTGTATCCGATACCCAAAGTCGCGCCATTGCAGTCAATGTTGTCGGTCTGAAGGAAGTGCTTGCCGTAGTAATTCTGAGCTGTCGAGCTGTCGGAGAAAATATTGGCAAGAAGCATCAGCGTCGCCTTGTCGGGAATTCGGTAAGGGTTCTCTGCCGTACCAAGCCCATCAAAATGGTCGCCAATAAGGGATGAAATGGAATATGAACCGATATTCAGTATCTTGCTACGTGTAAGGGTGAAGCCCTTGGTGATCTTTTTCTCAAACGACAGGCCGCTTGCCGCGCTGGTGAAGGTAAGGGTCACGCCCTGCTCAAGAGTCTGGGGCAGCACCGCAACGAGGTAAGTGCCTGCAGCGACATCTTCCCCGTCTATACCTTCGAGGAAAATGCTGTCATATCCTACGGTCGGGACGCCGAATTCATGGGCGGCCTGGATGTTGGTAGGAATTCCATTTTCATCAAAATAGAAATCAACAGCATCTGAAGCAAGGTACTCCCCGTTGTTACTGCTGATTTCAATTGATGTGCAGGGGAACTTGACCTCAAACTTGATGTACGCCATCAGGTTCTTGAAAGAGACATTCCCCTCAGCATCGATCTTGCCGGCCATAAGGGCGGAACCTGGCCAGAAGCCATCGGGTGTGGCGGGCTGTATTTCAGCGCATATACCGTTATTCTTCCACTGGGCGGTGACTTTTCCATCCCCATAGCTTATGCTATGGTAGGCGTTGTCGGGATAGATGGCAATGAAATCCTCTAGGGATGCACGCTCGGAAGGCAGTTTTCCGGAGAAAGCGCCAGAAGCTGTACCGGCCTCGCCCACAAGCTTGAATTCCTTGGGGGTGGTTTCGTCATTGAGCAGGCTGATGGCATCGCCGGCCTGCCATATGATGACGTTACCCTCACCAAGTTCAGCCTTGGATGGAAATGTTTCCTGGCTTGCGGTTATCGTATAATCGTAAAGGGTTTCCCCAACCGCTTCGTTTTCGTTGATTTCCGGCAATTTGGAACATGAAATGCACAACGCTCCCATAAGCAGTGGCGCAATCACATATTTTGCAGTAGTCTTCATATGCAACGCCGGTTATTGAAGATATTCCTCCTCGAGATGTTCCGTCTCCGCAGAGGGACTGGTGCAGATTATTTCTGTGTACATGAGCTCAAGCACCTCAACTTGAGGCTTGGCGTAAGAATGATTGAAGTCAGTGTTCTTCATTACTTTATGGAATTTGGCTGCAAAGATAAAATATCTTTGACATACAAAAAAGCATGCCCGCGAAAATGAGCCGAAAGGTGCATCCGATTTACTCGACAATCAATGAGCTATACTCTTCCCCGAGTTTGTTGATCTCCTTGTGATTAAGGAAGAACTCCTGAAGAGGGGTTGGGACAGCGTCGTCATACTCGAAACTCTCAAACGAGACGTCTTCGTCCAAGTTCCTCCAATGGAAGCCGTCAAAGCCAACGGTGTATTTCCGCCTTTCCTCATCTGACGCGTCCTTCAATGCAGGATACCAGAGGAGGGACTGTTTCAAAGTCCTCCCCTTCTCATCCGTCGCATAAATGAATTCTGCATCGAATCGGATGTTAGTCAATTTCATAAATAAAAAAATAGGTATTATTTTTAATACCCAAACAGAATCATTCATTTTCTATGAAGAATAAACCCAAAATACCCATGTTTTACCCAAGTTTATATACTCCAGAGCCCCCTTTTAGAGACGAAAAGTGGCAACCCGAAGGCTGCCACCCAAGTTTATAACACGCTGATTCATCGTGAATTCAGCGGAATTCCGTACTAATATTCCTCCTCGTTGAAGAAACTCTGCAGTTACGGCGACACTGCATCGTATTAGGGGTTGCGCAGTGTACTATACAAACTATTGTTAAACATAGAATGCTATTGGATGCGATTAGAAGCTGTTTTGAAATGAATCAAAAATAATGTTATAAAGACACGTAATTTAT
>JAKSKK010000032.1 GCA_024401745.1 Bacteroidales bacterium | reverse complement strand
TAGAGCACCTGCTTTGCAAGCAGGGGGTCAAGAGTTCGAATCTCTTTATCTCCACCAGAAATCAAGCACTCACATAGTGGGTGCTTTTTTTGTTTTGTATATTTGCAATATGAGCGATACCATCAATCCTGAACTTAAGCAGTTCGTAGAATCCGAGATCATTCCACGGTATGACCATTTCGACAAAGGCCATCAGAGGGACCATGTGATCGCTGTCATCGATCAGGCACTGTACCTTTCTTCCTTCTATCCCGTAGATATCGGCATGGTCTATGCGGCTGCGGCCTTCCACGATACCGGCCTCTGCGTCTGCCGCGAGACCCATCATGTCGAGTCGGCCAGGATCATCCGTGAGGAGAAGCGCCTTCTCAAGTGGTTCACGCCTGAGCAGATAGAGACAATTGCCGATGCTGCGGAAGACCACCGCGCCTCATCTTCTCACGAACCCCGCACGATCTATGGCCGGATAGTGGCCGAGGCTGACAGGCTGACCGTTCCTGAGACAGTCGTGCGCCGCACGATACAGTTCGGCTTTTCTCATTATCCCGAGCTTGACGTCGAGGGGCATTGGCAGAGGACTCTGGAGCACCTGCACGAGAAGTATGCCGAGGGCGGATACCTCAAGCTATGGATTCCCGAGTCTCCCAACGCGGGACGCCTGGCGGAACTCCGGAACCTTATCAGGGACGAGGTGGCCCTGAGGAAGATGTTTGACGATATTTTACTAACTTTGCAACGCTAAGAACGATGAAAATGGAAGTGGTCATAAAGGATCTTCAGGATCTTGAGCGCGCAGCCCGAGAGTTCCTCGAGAAGATACAGGGCAGCACTCTGGTGGCCTTCTATGCGCCCATGGGCGCCGGCAAGACTACCTTCACCACGGCAGTGTGCAAAGTGCTGGGCGTGAAGGAGGATGCAATCAGTTCACCCACCTTCGCCATTGTGAACGAATACAGGGCAGGGGACGGCTCGCCGGTATTCCATTTCGACTTCTACCGCATCACCAGGAACGCCGAGGCCCTGGACATAGGCCTCTACGATTACCTCGACAGCGGCTGCCTCTGCCTGATGGAGTGGCCCGAGAACATCGAGGATCTCCTTCCAGAGGAGACAGTCAAAGTGTCCATCAGCGTGCAGCCTGACGGCTCCCGCCTGCTCAGCTGGGACGCCTAGTATTCCCTACGGTCAAGAAACCTGTATCCGGCGGCCTCTACGAGGTGCGCCACCTTTATGTCGTCGCTCCCGGCAAGGTCCGCTATGGTCCTTGCCACTTTTATTATCCTGAAATAAGCTCTCATCGACAGCCCCATCCTTGCTATCATCTCGGCCATGGTTCTGCGGCACTCCTCGCTCAGCGGGCAGTAGCGCTCTATCATCTTGTTGGTCATCTCCGAATTGGTGAGTATGGGCTCGCCGGCGAAGCGGAACTTCTGGGTGAGTCTGGCCTTCAGGACCCTCTTGGCAACCTCGCTGCTGGGCTCCGCCTTGCCTGACTGCAGTATCCTTCCGGAATCCACCGGCCTCATCCATACCTGCAGGTCGATGCGGTCCATCATGGGCCCGCTGAGCTTGCCAAGATAGTTCATCCGCTGGGTGGGTGTGCAGTTGCACCTGTCGCCTTCGCCGTAATAGCCGCAGGGACAGGGGTTGGAGGCCGCCACAAGCATGAACGAGGCCGGATACTCGACCTTCGACCTCAGTCTTGATATCACCACCTTCCTGTCTTCTATGGGGCCGCGCAGGGCCTCTATCACGCTTCGTGGCATCTGCCCGAACTCATCGAGAAACAGCACTCCGTTCTGTGCAAGGCTGACCTCTCCGGGGAGGATCGTGTCGCCGGCCCCTCCGCCGACTATTGCAGCCAGCGATGCGCTGTAGTGAGGGGCCCTGAACGGCCTCTGCCTTATCAGCCCAAGGCGGTTCGGCCCTTTGCCTGCTATGGAGTATATCTTCGACGTGAGGGTGGCTTCTTCGTCGGTCATGGGAGGGAGTATTCCCGGCAGAGCCTTGGCGAGCGAGCTCTTCCCGCTTCCCGGACTGCCGATGAAAATCAGATTGTGTGAGCCGGCGGCGGCAATCTCAAGCGCCCGCTTGGCGCTCTCCTGGCCTATTATGTCGCAGAAGTCCGGCCTGTCCTCGACCTGGGCTCCTATATGCTGCTGCTCCCGCTTCATCTTCCTGTAGATCTGGGTGTTCCAGATCAGCAGGTCGCTCACGTCCTCCTTCTCCTCGAGTATGCGTATCACGTCGGCGAGCCCGCTCACGCCGTAGACCATGGTGTTCTTGAACTCCACCGCCTCCAGCGCCGACTCGAGCGGCAGGATTATCCCTGAGAACTGTTCCGCCATGGCCAGCTCGGTGAACGGCAGGGCGCCCTGGATGCCGCGTATGCTGCCGTCCAGGCCCAGTTCGCCCATTATTATGTATTTCCCTGCGCCGGGCAGTTCCCTCTGCTCGGATGAGGCGATTATGCCCACAGCGATGGGCAGGTCGTAGCCTGAGCCGTTCTTGTGCAGGTCGGCGGGTGCCAGATTTATGACTATCTTCTTGCCAGGTATCCGGAAGCCCAGTGATTCCAGCGCTGTGGTGGTGCGCAGCAGGCTTTCCTTCACGGCCGCGTCTGCGAGCCCCACAAGGTGTATCCCTATGCCTCTGTCAATGTCTATCTCCACCGTTACCTTTACCGCATCGATGCCGATGCATTTCGCTCCATAGATGTGTGTAAGCATGATCAGTTCTCTTCTATCGTTACAGTGATGCCTGTCAGGAAGCCATTGAGGCTGATGGACCTTTGCTCCCCGTCATGGAATACGGTGGGCTTTCCTGTGCTCCCCATGGGTGTAAGCGCCATGGCCGGGCCTTTCGGGCCCATGCACGCGCAGGCAGGGGAGAAGAAGTGCCATTTCCCGTCGATGGCCTGTGCACCCCCGGTATCGTATGTGCGCACGCTGCCGTCCCTGGCGTAGCTCAGCGCAAATTCCCCTTCCTCGTTCAGGTAGATGATTGACTCGGGGCTGATGCCCAGCCATCTGGTGCTTCCAGGCTGCCGCAGGACCGCGGACATGCCGTTTACTGTTCCGCTGATGGCATAGCCCGACTGCAGCCTCCAGACGCTGGCGTCCTGCCAGCTCTGGCCGTTCATGCTGCTCATGGCGCAGACCGGGCTGCCTCCGATGATACGCATGTCCTCTATGTCATCGGCCTCGTTGCTGACCTTGATTTCCTTGCCATCCACGACCTTGTAGGCCACTCCGGCGTAGCTGAAGCAGAAGGTGAGGTGGCCATCGTCGAGGTATAGGGCTCCGTTGGGCCGGTAGGCCGGCGCCGACATCGAGCCGTATAGCCTTCCGTTGCTTCTCGACAGGATATTCTGCCCGTTCGCCATCAGGCAGAACCCTGCGCCCCCGAGGGGACGTGTGAGCGTGTACAGCACCCCTTCGTGCTCGATCATACCCATGAGCTCGTGCCGCCCGTCAAGTATGACCACTTCTTCGCCGTCAATTCCTATGTATGTCCTGGAAGATGCCTGGAATTCGGTGCAGAGGTGCCCGTCCACTATGTGGTGCCTGTCAGCCGCCGCGCTTACGTGGGGCCCCACGTCGATGCTGACCACCTGACGGTAGTTGCGCAGGAGCACCAGCTGGGCGTTCACCGCACCGTATGCGCTGTCTTTCTGCCAGTCATAGTCCGCGGGAACCTTGACGGCGCTCAGGTATACAATGGTGTCCGGCCGCGGCACTGCAGGCGCGTCGGTGGCCGTGCTGTCCTTCTTCAGCGGCTCGCCGGTGCGGGTGTTGTTGCGGTGCCCGTATTTGTGCGGGTATCCCAGGCTGATGTCATCTTCCACCAGGCTGCAGGAAGACAGGACGACGGCTGCTGCCGTCAGTAGCAGATGCAAGGTCTTCATAGTCCGTTTTTGAGCACAAAGAAAGCGCAGTCTGCCGGAAGGGGAGGCAATAAACAAGAAAAAATCTGCAGCGCACTGCAGATTTTCAAGTTTCTTTATTTTTCAATGGGTTTCTTACTTTGAACCGAGGTTGAATCTGAGACCTGCCTCGAAGTCGAACATCAGAGGATGCTCCGTTCTCACGTTCTTGGGCTGGTCGCAGTGGAAGTAGTAGTTCACACCGGGATCGAGGTACAGGCCAATGCTTCTGCCAAGCTTGAACTCGACTCCAAGGCCGGCTCCGACGGAGTACTGGAAACCGTTCACAGGGTCGGAGAAGAGTATGTCCTTCGGATTGCCGCTGATGTTGTACTTGTTGGAGATGCAGTATTCAGCCTCGCCGCCGCCATAGACGTAGAACTTGGCCCTTCCGCCGTAGAGGATGTCGTAGTAGACGTGTACGGGAATGCCGATGTACTGCATCGTGTGCGATATCTCGCCGGTGACGGTGTTGGTGACCACGCCGCCGTTGACTTCATTGTAGGTGCCGTTGAACTTCCTGCTGAGCATAGAGAAGTCGATGCCTGAACCTACTGAAAGCCTGGGGGTGAAATGGATTCTGACGCCGAGACCCACGCTGAAGGGAATGCCGTAAGCGGATGTGCTGCTTTCGTCGATTCCGGTCTTCTTGACGGCGGACTCGCCTCCGCTCATGTGGGCGCTGTGGCTGCTGCGTGCAAGAATGTCGGACTCGTTGCCGCTGAGCGCGCCTACCATGGCTATTGCCACATGGGGCTTGTAGGCGGTGTGGCTGTCTTCCAGAGCCAACGCTGCCCATGCGTCGATTTCCGATGCGGGCAGCTGCACCTTCCTGTTCTTCTTTGCAGGAGCGGGCTTTGCGGGCTCCTCGTCGCGGACGGTCACGTCCTCTGCAGGTGCTTCAGCTGTGATGACCTCTTCTGCGGGGCAGCTCTCTGCAATGGCCCTGAGTTCTCCGGAAACTTCCGGAAGTTTGGCAGGCCTTGCTGTCTTGCTCTGCTCCTCCGCAACAGGCTCAGCGATTTGAGCCTGAGCGGTGAGCTTTTGGTTTTGATTGCTATTATCGGTATTGGTTAGAATAGCCACAGAATTCTCCTGCACTGAGGCCTTCTTGCCTGTTGTGCCGGAGAAGAACAGTCCGGCAGCAATGACTGCTGCCATGGCGAGAGATGCCCCTGCCCATCTCCACCACCCGAAGGATGCGGGGGCGGCAGCAGGCGCAGCGGCTTCGTCAAGACGCGCGGACACGGACTTCCAGACGCTGCGGGGTGCTTTCACCTCGGCGTCCTGGAGGGTTGACCTGAACAGCAGGTCAAGTTCGTTGATATTCTCTTCGCGCATCTTGTTATCTCTTTATCTTTGACTGCAGCAATGACCGTGCTCTCTGTAGCTGCGACCTGGACGTGGTCTCGGAAATCCCGAGCTCCTCGGCTATCTCCTTGTGGGAATAGCCTTCCAGTACATACATGTTGAATACCGTTCTGAAACCGGGCGGAAGGGTAGCGATGAGGTCCATGAGTTCCTTGTAACCCATGCGCTGTATGACCGTGGGGTCCTGGCTGCTTACGTTCCAGGCGGCATCCACGTCTTCCGTCTGCTTCAGGACATCCTTCTTCCTGAGGCTCATCAGTGCTGTGTTTACAAAGATCTTGCGGGCCCAGCCTTCGAAAGAACCGTCTCCCGAATAGCTGTCAAGCTTGGTGAAAAGTGTCACGAATCCATCCTGGAGGATGTCCTGCGCGGATTCCTTGTCGGCCATGTAGCGGAGGCACACGGCATACATTTTGCCACTCAGTGCATCGTAGATGGCTTTCTGGGCTCTGCGGTCCCCGCTCTTCGCGCTTTCGACGAGCGCAAGGATGTCGGACGATTCACCTTGCCCGGTCCGTGAGATAAGATGCTTTTTGTCTCCAAAAAGTTGCATCGCTAACTCAAATAATATTGCGAAAATAGCCAAAATTTCTCGTATTTTTGTGTTCGATATGCGGAAAATCGTTTCATACTTCCTGGCCCTTCTCCTGTGCGTTCCGGCAATGGCTCAGAGAGAGACTCTGGAAAATCTCCTGATCGATGCCGTGGCGGAGTACGACGCCGGCAACATCGGGAAGGCCGACACCCTCTTTTCGCGCATCCACGCCGCTGATTCGACCAGCGACGCCGCGTGCTACTATCTTGGACTCTGCAAGTACCGCCAGGGCCGTACCGATGCGGGCAACGACCTGCTCACTCAGGCAGTGGCCCTCGATTCCACGAACGTGTGGTACCGGCACATCCTGGCTTCCAGCCTGATAGAGGGCGGGCGCTATTCAGCCGCGGCTCCCATGCTCGAGAAGCTTGTCAAGGACTTCCCTCAGGCATACAACAATCCCTACATGCTGACCACGGCCGGCGACGCCCAGCTTAGCGTGTACAAGGACAGCCTGGCGCTCTCGTTCTATGACCGCGCACTCAAGATCCAGCCCGAGTACGCTCCCGCCGAGCTCGGCCGCGCAGAGGTGCTGAAGATGCAGAAGAACATGGCAGGCTACTTCGTGAGCCTCAGCAACATCATAGGCAACCCTGATGTCGTTCCCCATGCCAAGTACCAGATCCTCGACAACATCATGCAGAACCTGGAACCTCATACCTGGTGGGTCTGGAGCACCCAGATCAAGGACCTGATCGCCACCAACCTGAAGCTCCACCCCGACGACATAGACGCGAACTACCTGCAGATGAACATAGCCTTCATCGAAAAGGACACCACGGCGGTGGTGGACATCTGCCGCAAGGTCATCCCTCTCGCAGTTGCCCAGGAGAACAAGGAGAAGCTGCTGCAGTCGTGGAGCATCATAGGCGACATGATGCATGACCAGGGGAACCGCAAGGCGGCCTACCAGGCGTATGAATATGCCCTGGCCGTGGATCCTGAGTACGCTCCCGTGCTGAACAACTACGCCTACTACCTCTGCCTGGAGGGAAAGAAGCTCAAGAAGGCGGAGAAGATGAGCGCCATCACCGTGCGCGACAATCCCGACAATGCCACCTACCTCGACACCTACGCGTGGATACTCCATCTGCTGAAGCGTGACGCCGAGGCCAAACCCTACCTGAAGCACGCCATGATCTATGGCGGGCGTGACAGCAAGGTGGTTCTCCAGCATTATGCCGACGTGCTGCGCGCCCTTGGCGACGGCCTCGCCGATTACTATCAGTCACTTGCCGACCAGAAATGAAACGTCTCGCTGCCATGATACTGCTTCTGCTCGCCTTTGCTCATGCATGGGCGCAGGACGCATCATCGCAGCGCAGCCTCAAGGCCAAGCTAGAGAAGGAGATAGCCCTCATAGAGCAGCAGATAAAGGAGAACAGCGGCAAGAACGCCAACGCCCTCAACTCGCTCTCGCTGGTCAGGAAGAAGGTGTCGGCCCGCGAGGCGCTGGTGAAGGAGTGCGACGCGCAGATAAAGGTCCTGGACGACTCCATAAAGGTCCGCCAGACCAAGGTGGACGCACTGCAGGCCAGGCTCGACACCATGTCGCTGTACTATAACCGCCTGGTCCGCAACGCATACAAGAACCGCGACGCCCGCGTGTGGTACATGTACATACTCTCCAGCAGCAACATAGGTCAGGCGTCGCGCCGCTACGGATATCTGCGCAGCCTGTCCGGCCAGATGAACACCCAGGCCCGCAAGATACAGAGCACCAAGGCTGAGCTGGACAGCCAGCTGGTGGTGCTGAAGGACATGCGCGCCCGTTCCGAGGAGCTCAGGGCCACAAGGAAGAAGGATGTGGATGCGCTCCGCGGCGAGCAGACGCAGACGGAGAAGCTCATTGCGCAGCTCGGACGCGAGAAGACGAAATATGAGAAGGAACTGAGGGCTAAACGGCAGAAGATCGTTGCCCTGAACCGAGAGATCCAGAAGCTCATATCAGGCACCACGAAGGCCACCACCAAGGTGGACACCAAGCTTGCCAGCGAGTTCGAGGCCAACATGGGAAAGCTCCCGTGGCCCTGCGAGGGCACGGTGCTGGAAGGCTTCGGGCAGCATAACCATCCCGTCTACAGCAACGTGGCCATGCCCTTCAACAATGGCGTGAACATAGGCGTCGCAAAGGGAACGCAGGCCAAGGCCGTGTTCAACGGTGAGGTCAAGAAGATAATAGTCATGCCCGGCTACAACAAGTGCGTGCTTGTGCAGCACGGCAGCTATTTCACATTCTACTGCAAGCTGGCCTCGGTGAACGTGAAGGCCGGCGACAAGGTAAAGACCGGTCAGGTCATAGGTACCGTCGACACCATAGACGACCAGACGCAACTGCATTTCCAGCTCTGGAAGGGAACGACCCCTCAGGACCCGGAAATCTGGCTTAGATGATTTTCTGATTTAAGCTGTAACCCAGACGAGCACGTGGCGGTCGAAGGTGATGTAGCTGAGCTCATACTCCTCTTCGTAACCGTCCTTATGGATGAAGGTGGCCTCGAGTTCGCCCTCTCCGCGCGGGTGGAAGTCCTCCACCTCGATCTGCTCGGCAAAGTCCACGTTGTACACAGAGACAAGCTTGAACACTGCTTCCTTTGCGCACCAGTACATTGCCAGCTGCTCGCGGCGCTCGTCAGCATCATCGTCGAGGTCGTCCTTCTCGTCCTCTGAGAGGGCCTTCTTCTCTACTGCGGAGAAGTCCCTGTCGAGAGACTCGCAGTCGATGCCGACCTCCTCGGTGTCATTGAGGATGACTGCCACATACTTTGCGGTGTGGGTGATGCTGATGTTGATCGCGCTGTTCTCGATGTAGGGCTTGCCGTTGTCGTGATGATTCAGGTAGACCTTCTCCTCGAACATTGCGTCGAGCAATGCGCGCACTGCAAGCTTCTGCTTGCGGAGCGATTCACTCTTGATGTAGGAAATTTCCTCCAGCTCGTCTGAAGGTACTGATGAGAGTTCTCGAAGTTCTTCTTCGGACTCGGTAATCTGCCAGACGCCTATCCGCGAGTGGTAGTCGTCGTCCAGATCCTTTATGAGATAAAGTGCCATAAAATTCTTATAACATCGCAAAGATAAATCATTTTTCGGATATCCCAAAAATTACAGGAATTTACTATCTTTGCATCGCTATAAGGCAAATTACTTTAAATCATTATAAGATGAAATTCCTCACAGATGAAAAATTGCTCATCGTCGGTGCCGGTGGAATGATCGGCTCCAACATGGCACAGACCGCTCTCATGCTCGGTCTTACTCCCAATGTTTGTCTCTATGATATCTTCGAGCCCGGTGTTCACGGCGTTGCAGAAGAGATTTATCATTGTGCATTCGAAGGCGCAAACGTTACCTGGACAACCGATCCCGCTGTTGCATTCAAGGATGCGAAGTACATCATCTCATCAGGTGGCGCTCCCCGCAAGGAGGGTATGACCCGTGAGGACCTTCTCAAGGGAAACTGCAAGATCGCCGCTGAGTTCGGTGACCTCATCAAGACATACTGCCCTGACGTAAAGCACGTCGTTGTCATCTTCAACCCTGCTGACGTCACCGCTCTCACCGCTCTCATCCACTCAGGCCTCAAGCCCAACCAGCTCACCTCACTCGCTGCTCTCGATTCAACCCGTCTGCAGGAGAACATCGCTGCTGCATGCGGCGTTGCTCAGTACAAGGTAGAGGGTGCACGCACATACGGCGGACATGGCGAGTCAATGGCAGTGTTTGCAAGCAAGACCATCGTTGACGGCAAGCCTCTTGCAGAGTACAACATCGCTCCCGAGAAGTGGGAGGAGATCAAGCACGACACCATCCAGGGTGGCTCAAAGATCATAAAGCTCCGTGGCCGCAGCTCATTCCAGAGCCCTGCATACCAGGCAGTCAAGATGATCGAGGCTTCAATGGGCGGCGCTGAGTTCAACTGGCCTGCAGGATGCTATGTAAACTGCGACAAGTGCGGATTCAAGAACGTCATGATGGCTATGCCTACCGTCATCAATGCCAACGGTGTAAGCTTCACCGCTCCCCAGGGAACAGCTGAGGAGATGGAGGCTCTGCAGGCTTCATACCAGCACCTCATCAAGATGCGCGAGGAGATCATCGCTCTCGGTATCATTCCCGCAGTCGAGGACTGGACAAAGGTCAACCCTAATCTTTAATAGATTATAGTCCAATAAGGGTCGGGCGGCTTCGGTCGCCCGACTTTTTTTATTATCTTTGAAGAATATTGGAACAACCACATATTCTTTCACATGAAAATCAGCAACGGAATCATCGAAGTCGAGGCGGCAGTCCATGGCGCCGAGCTTCTCAGCATAAGAAAGGACGGCAATGAGTATGTATGGCAGGGCGACCCGAAGTTCTGGGGACGTCACGCGCCCGTGCTCTTCCCCCTAGTAGGCAAGGTATGGAACAACGAGTACAGGGTGGACGGCAAGGTCTTCCAGCTTGGTCAGCACGGCTTCGCCCGCGACATTGACTTCGAGCCTCTTGCGCAGGAAAACCCCGGCAAGATGGCCTTCAGGCTCAGCTCTGACGACCATACCCGCAGCCTCTTCCCCTACGACTTCGAGCTCACCGTTGAGTTCGAGCTCGACGGCAACACCGTGACCAAGCGCGACATAGTGAAGAACACCGGCAGCGCCCCCATGTTCTACATGATAGGCAACCATCCCGCATTCCTGTACAAGGACTTCGACCCCGCCGACAAGATCCACGGCTATGCCTGCTACTACAACGGAGCCCAGCTGCTCAGGAACATGATGCTCTCTCCGCTCACTGAGCATGGCGCCCTCAGGCACGAGAAGACCATCTTTTCCGTTCCCGCAGGCGTGCAGGAGCTCAAGGCCGAGACCTTCGACGACGACGCTCTGGTGTTCGAGAACTCGCAGATCGACATGGTCGTGCTTCTCGACAAGGAACAGGAACCCTATCTGGCAGTGAACTTCCCCACGGCGCAGACGCTCGGAATATGGTCGGCTAAAGGAAAGAACGCCCCGTTCGTGTGCATCGAGCCCTGGAACGGCCTGACCGACCCCGAAGGCTTCACTGGCGACATCTCGGAGCGTACCTGGATACAGTGCCTCGAGCCCGGTGCCGAGGCCGTATATGAATATACAGTAGCAGTCTTCTAGGATGGCAAGGTTCAGCATATCGATGAAGATGGCGGAGCTGGTGGAAGTGGACTTCCATCTGCTCGGCGTGCTCTCACGCTTCGGAATAGACGAGGCCTTCGGCGAAAGGAGCGTTGAGGACGTGTGCATGCGCTACGGAATCGACGCATCCACATTCATCATGATATGCGAGGTCTATGTCGACCCTGACTACCGCCCTTCGCAGGATCAGCTGCGCACCGGCCACATCAGCGATGTGCTGCGCTACCTCCACCAGAGCCACAGCTACTACCTGAACAATGCCCTGGTGACCATGGCTTCTTCGATCGAGAAGCTGATAGAGCCATGCAGCGCACCTCAGAAGAAGGTGATATGGAAGTTCTTCCAGGACTACAAGAACGAGCTTGACAAGCATTTCAGGAAGGAGGAGGGAGAAGTGGTGCCCTACGTCCAGGGCCTGCTGCTTGGCCAGCGCACGCCCGGCTTGAGCATCGACGGCTTCGAAGACGACCACAGCAACATAGATGAGTCTCTGTCTGACCTCAAGAACTTGATACTCAAGTCTTTGCCTGCAGAGTGCGAAGGCCGCCAGCGCATTGCTCTGCTGAATTACATCTTCCATCTGCAGCATGACCTCGAACGCCATTCGGCAGTGGAGGACGAGCTGATGGTACCCATGGCGCGTCTGATAGAGAACCCTCATTCTGTGGCTCCGCATCCGGTCGGCGGCAAGGAAGAGGAGTCCGGCAAGGATGAGCTCTCTGACAGGGAGAAGGAAATCCTCGTCAGCGTGGCCCAGGGCCTGCTCAACAAGGAGATAGCCGACAGGCTGAACATCTCCATCAACACGGTGATAACACATCGCAAGAACATCACCCGCAAGACAGGAATCAAGACCGTTGCGGGCCTGACCGTCTACGCGATACTCAATAACCTGATAGACATAAGTTCAATAGAATGAAGACACCTTACATCGTTCTAGCCCTTGCGGCTATCGCACTCTGCTCCTGCAAGGAGTCATACGACCTCACGGAGCATCTCGGATGCTGCGCATCTATCGACGAAGTCCAGACAGTTGCCGACGCCGGCGGCGCATACGCCGAGATCAGCATTGGCGGCTTCCTGATTCCCGAGGAACCGGACGACGTGTTCGCCGAGAATCTTGCCAAGGCAAAGGCCAGCCCCATTCCCATCATCAGCGGCAACGGATACTATCCCGGAAGCATCAAGCTCACCGGCCCCGATGCCGATCTTGACCGTGCGGTGAAATATGCGAGGACAGCCATCGAGAGGGCCGAGCAGGTAGGTCTCAAGTACATGGTGCTTGGCAGCGGTGGCGCCAGGGAGATTCCCGAGGGCTTCCCTTACGAGGAGGCAGAGGCGCAGTTCGTGCAGCTGCTGAGCGAGATGGGCCCCATAGCCGCAGAGCATGGCATCGTCATCGTGATCGAGCCTCTGCGCCCGCAGGAGACCAATTTCATCAATTCAGTGCGCGAGGGAACGGCAATATGCAGGAAGGTCAATCATCCCAACGTCTGCGTGCTGGCCGACTTCTACCACATGGCCCAGGCAGGTGAGGATGCAGGCGCGATCGTCGAGGCCGGCAGCCTTCTGAGGCACTGCCACATCGCCGAGTGCGAGGAGCGCACTGCTCCCGGCGTGAAGGGCGATGACTTCACTCCCTACTTCCAGGCACTGCAGCAGATAGGATACGAGGGCAATATTTCCATCGAGTGCGGATGGAGCGACGAGCAGCTCGCTCCCGCGTTCGCCGAGATGAAGCGTCAGATCAAATCATTAAAATAAATATACCATGCAATCAAGAAGAGATTTTCTGAAGACCTCGCTTCTTAGCGCAGGCGGACTCATGCTTGGTCTGGATTCTGCCATCTATGCAAAATCCAAGAAAGCAAACGACCTCATCAGGGTCGGCATCGTGGGCTTCTCAGACAGATGCCGCTACTCACTCGTTCCCGCATTCATGGACCATGCAAAGGAGCTCGGCTTCGAGATCGTCGCCGTTTCCGACATCTGGAGCCGCCGCCGCAAGGAGGCTGTCGAATTCTTCAAGAAGGAGTACGACCTCAATGTTAGGGCATTCCGCAACAACGAGGAGCTCTATGACTCAAAGATGGTTGACGCAGTCATCATCTCTACCGCCGACTTCCAGCACGCAACCCATCTTGCAGAGGCTGTGAAGGCTGGCTGCGACGCATACTGCGAGAAGCCTTTCTCAGAGACCATGGCCGACGGCCGCATGGCCCTCAAGGCCGTAAAGGAGTCAGGCAAGATCGTCCAGATCGGTTCACAGCGCAGGTCAGCTCCCAACTACCATGCAGCGCATGACTACATCAAGTCCGGCAAGTTCGGCCCCATCACCATGGTCGAGATGACATGGAACGTCAACCAGCCCGGCCGCTGGCGCAGACCCGACCTCGTTGCACAGTGCTTCGAGAAGGATCTTGACTGGAAGCGCTTCCTCATCAACCGTCCCTACGAGGACTTCGACCCTCGCAAGTACCTTGAGTACAGACTGTTCTGGCCTTATTCATCAGGTATCCCCGGACAGTGGATGTCTCACCAGATCGACACCGTTCACTGGTTCACCGGCATCAACCATCCCAAGTCAGTGGTAGCCGGCGGCGGCGTATACTGCTGGAAGGACGGCCGTACCAACTACGACACCCTCACCGCAGTCATGGAGTACGAGAGCGCAGACCAGAACTTCCAGGTCCTCTACTCTTCACGCTTCCACAATGAGGCAGGCGGCACCAAGGAGCTCTACTTCTCAAATGGCGGAACCCTCAACCTCGACACCAACGAGGTCTCTTCAGACGGTGGTCTGCAGCAGTGGGCAGCCGACGAGATGGGCATGAAGGCAAACCTTCTCGAGAACTTCAAGCTCCCCGAGATCAGCGTTGCGACTGCAGCCAACATGGGTGGTGACCCCATGACATCGCTCCACATGCGCAACTGGATGGAGTGCGTCCGCAGCCGTACCGAGACCAATGCTCCCGTCGAGGCAGGATACAACCACTCAATTGCAACAATCATGTGCAATGCGGCTGTACGTACAGGAGAGAAGGTCGTATTCGACGAGGCTACACAGGAGGTTCTTGCAGGAGGCAAGGTATTCCAGTACTAGTCAAGAAAGGCCCCCTGGGTCTTGGATTGTTTCCGCAGTCTGCGCAGTTCGCGAGAGCGTCTGAGCAGCTGCGGAATAAATTTTGCCGGCACGCCTGAGAAGTTCTTCACGCTCATGCCAAGGAGCTCCAGCGGCTCCACGACAAGCCTTGCCGCGAAGCTGTGGCCGGGGTTGCTGAGCTTCACCACGGTAGATATGCACTTGAGCCTGAGCCTGCGCTGGCGGGCGCCGTCCTTGCATGCCTTGCGCACTTCCTTGTCGGCGCCTCTGGGGGCCTTGCCCCTCTCAGCGCGGTCGTGCACGGCTTCGGCGTCGTTCACCACTCCCGCCTTCAGCCCGAAGAAGTGTGCCCTGTCTATCCAGTTGTCGTCTTCTCCGTAAAGGTCGAAGGCCGGGGAGAATCCGCCTACGGTCATCAGCGCCTTGCGCGATATGAGCCAGTGGGCGGCCATCACGAAGGGCACCTCGCTGATGGGCTCGCCCTTCTTCAGATGCTTCTTGCATTTCTTCGAGAACTGGGCGTCCAGCCTGCCCTTGGCATTCGTCTGCACAGGGCTCAGCACGGCGTATCTGCGGGTCTTCTCGAATGCGGCGGTCATCTTCTCGAGGGTGCTTTCCAGCAGCCACGCGTCCTGGTTCAGCAGGTATACATAGTCGTAGCCTTCCTCGAGAGCTATCCTGAATCCCTGGTTGTTCGCCGCCCCGAACCCGGTGTTCTCCTCGTTGCGGATGAGGCGCACGAAGGAGTAGTTCTCCTCGATATAGCCGTCGGTGCCGTCGAGCGAGCAGTTGTCGACCACGAGCACGTCGGGCTTCAGGCTGGAATTCCTGCAGCTTGTCAGGCACCGGTCAATCCAGTGCATGGCGTTGAAGGTGACGACTATGACCAGTACTCTAGGCATTGTAGTAGCGTTTGAATATCTCTTTGGGAGTCAGGCGGTTGAATATGTTGGCGGTGATGTTCCTGAAGGTCTGGAGCTTGATGCGGTCCTCCTCGGTGCGGCTGCGCTGCCAGCGTATGCGGGCCTTGACGCGCTTGCTGAACTCGGCGAACCACACTCCGGTTGCAAGCAGGAAGTACCTGAGCCTGCTGCCACCGCTGAAGAACAGCAGCGAACCCTTCACCGCGGCAGGCCGTACGGCAGGCGCGATGCGTGATGCGGTGGTGCGCCACTTGTGCGTGACTTCCACGGAGGCATCGACCCACAGGGTATATCCGCTGTTCACGGCAAGCGTGCCCAGGGCTATGTCCTCGGGGGTGAAGAAGTATGTCTCGTCGAACCAGCCAAGCTGCTCGAATATCTCTGTCCTTATCAGGAAGCATGCTCCGGTGATGTTCCAGCTGCGGTAGACCTGCCCGAATTCGGGCTGCCTGCCGCTCACGTTGTCGATGGGTTCGGAGTAGCGGTGCCACTGCTGCAGCAGATAGTTGCGTGCAGGGTAGGGCGGACGGCCGCAGAGCTGGAGGCTGCCGTCGGCATTGACCAGTTTCGGGCTGACGATCGCGGTGTTCTTGGGCAGGTGCTCGAAGTCGGCCATGAGCGAGTCGATGACCGGCGTGCTGAACTCCGTGTCGTCATTCAGCACGAAGCAGAAACGGCCTCTGGCGCGCCTGAGTGCCAGATTGTTGTTCTCCGAGAAGCCACGTATCTCGTTGCTCTCGATGAATTCAGCCCAGGGGAAATCCTCCTTTGCCTTGGCGAGAGCCGCCGGGTCGAACATGTAGGCGACCACCAGGCACTCGTAGCTGACGCCGGTATGGTCGCGTATGCTCTGGAGGCACGGATAGAGATTGTCCGTGCGGTTCATGCAGACTATGACTATGCTGACGTCTGGGCGGTTCATATCTGTTTTCTGAATAGTCCGAACACTGCCGAGCCGCTGCCCGACATTGCCGCATACACGGCTCCCTGCCTGTACATCTCTTTCTTGAGCCCGGCGATTCCGGGATGTACGGCGAACACTGTCTTCTCGAAGTCGTTCACAAGATTGTCCTTCCAGCGCTCGACGGGCATTTGCAGGATTTCCCGCAGGCTGGGCCTTTCGTCGCAGGGGACGATGCCGCCGTAGGCTTCCCGTGTGCTAACGTGAATGCCGTCGGGGATGGCGAGCTTTATCTCGTACGGCGTGAGGTCGAGCTCGAAGGGGCTCAGCACCTCACCGCGGCCGGAGGCGAACATCTGGGTGTTGTACACGAAGAACGCGCAGTCCGAGCCCAGGCGGGCGGCGTAGGAGGCGAGCTTCTCGTCGCTGAGGCCAAGGGAGAAGAGCTCGTTCATCATCCTGAGAGCGAATGCGCAGTCGGCCGAACCGCCGCCAAGGCCTGCACCCACGGGCGAGCCCTTGACCATGCGTATCCTGACCGGGGGCAGCTCCGGGAAATCGGCCTTCAGCAGGCGCCAGGCCTGTGCCGTGAGGTCCTTCTGGGGGTCCCAGTCGCAGTTCTTTATCTGAATGTCTACCTGCCCTTCAGGCAGTTCCAGTGACGATTCGGCGATCTCGAGGGTGTCGTGGAAGGCGTCGCACGCCACGAACAGGGTCTCCAGGTCATGGAAACCGTCGGGGCGCTTGCGCAGCACGTGCAGCCCAAGGTTTATCTTAACATTCGGATACGATATCATCTCTGAGTTCTTCGGGTAGGCGCTCGAGCACGGGTGCAAGGAATGAGATGATCTGCAGTCTGCGGGCATCCTTCTCGGGTATGCCGCGGGAGCGCATGTAGAACAGCTCGTCCTCGCCGAGGAATCCCGTGGTTGCTCCGTGCGAGCATTCCACGTCGTCGGCGTATATCTCGAGCTGCGGCCTGCTCTCGGCCCTTGCCGTGCTGCTGAGCAGTATGCTGTGGTTCTCCTGGTAAGCCTTGGTCTTCTGTGCACCGTGTGCCACGTAGATGAGGCCATCGAAGGCTGCGCTGGCCTGGCCGCCTACTATGCCCTTGAACAGCTGGTGCGAAGTGCAGCCGCCGCTGTTGTGGCGCACGTTCACCTTGAGCGTGAGCTTCTCGTCAGTGCGGCAGAGGTAGAGGCCTGCAAGGTCGACTTCTGCGCCGGGCCCGTCGAGCTCGATGTCGATGCTGACATCGGCCGATGTGCCGGGCAGGCAGACAAGCGTCCAGTCGAGCCTCTCGTTCTCCTTGAGGCTGACTCTTGCGGGAATCTCGTCCTTGCCGATTATGTATATGCTGCTAGCCATCTATTCCGTCAAAGCCTTCCTGCCATATCCTGTCGGCGAGCTCAGGGCCGCCGGTGCGGACTATTCGTCCTTCCTTGAGCACGTGCACCACGTCGGGGCGGATGTACTCGAGCAGTTTCTGGTAGTGTGTGATTATGATGAAGGAACGCTCGGGACTGCGCAGGGCGTTCACGCCGTCGGCAACTATCTTCAGGGCGTCGACGTCGAGGCCGCTGTCGGTCTCGTCGAGGATGCCGAGGGTGGGCTCGAGCATCGCCATCTGGAATATCTCGTTGCGCTTCTTCTCGCCGCCGGAGAATCCGACGTTGACCTCGCGCTTTGCGAATTCACCCTTCATCTGCACGAAGGCCATCTTCTCCTTGAGGAGCTTCAGGAACTCAGCGGGCTTCAGTTCGGGTTCGCCCTTGGCCTTGCGGCGTGCGTTGAGTGAGGTCTTCATGAAGTTGGTGATGCTGACTCCGGGTATTTCGATGGGGTACTGGAAGCTCAGGAAGATGCCGGCCCAGGAACGCTCCTCGGGGGTGAGTTCCAGCAGATTGCGGCCGTCATATTCGATTGTGCCTTCGGTTACCTTGTAGTCGGGGCGTCCTGTGAGTACGGCGCTGAGCGTCGACTTGCCGGCACCGTTGGGACCCATTATGGCGTGTACCTGTCCGCGGCCTATGCTGAGGTCGACTCCCTTCAGGATCTCCTTGCCCTCGATGCCGGCGTGCAGGTCTTTTATTTTCAATAAAACATCGTTCATAATCTACAAAGGTCGCAAAAAGAATTCTGTTTACCAAGAGATAAAAAATGACTAACTTTGCGCAACCAAATACAATGCAATGAAAATACTCGTAACCGGAGGAGCCGGATACATTGGCTCACATACCATCATCGAACTCGACAAGGCAGGCCACGAAGTCGTAGTGGTCGACAATCTTTGCAATTCAAGCAGCAAGTCACTGGAGAGGGTAAGCTCCATCATCGGTAAGCCCATACCGTTCTATCAGGTGGACATCAGGGACCGCAAGGGTCTTGACAAGGTGCTCGAGGAGCACAAGGTCGACGCCTGCATCCATTTCGCGGGCCTGAAGGCGGTAGGCGAGTCCTGCGTGAAGCCTTTCGAGTATTACGAGAACAACATAAACGGCACCCTGGTGCTCATCGACGCCCTCCGTTCACACGGTTGCAAGAATATCATATTCTCTTCATCTGCAACCGTTTACGGCAATCCCGCAATCATCCCCATCACTGAGGAGTGCCCCAAGGGCAGGTGCACCAATCCCTACGGCCAGACAAAGAGCATGCTCGAGGAGATCTTCATCGACATCCAGAAGGCCGACCCCGAGTGGAACGTAGTCCTGCTGCGTTATTTCAACCCCATCGGAGCCCACAAGAGCGGCCTCATCGGCGAGGATCCCAACGGAATTCCCAACAATCTCATGCCCTACATCACCCAGGTGGCAGTCGGCAAGCGCGCCGAACTTGGCGTGTTCGGTAACGACTACGACACCCACGACGGCACCGGCGTGCGTGACTACATCCACGTGGTGGACCTCGCAAACGGCCATGTGAAGGCACTCGAGGCAATCAAGCGCGGCTGCGGCCTTGCAATATACAACCTCGGCACCGGCCACGGCTATTCAGTGCTCGACGTTGTGAATGCCTTCGTGAAGGCCAACGGCGTGCCCGTTCCCTACGCCATCAAGCCCCGTCGTCCCGGCGACATCAGCACCTGCTACTCCGACCCCGCTAAGGCAGAGCGTGAGCTTGGCTGGAAGGCTCAGTACGGCATCGAGGACATGTGCCGCGATTCCTGGAACTGGCAGAAGAAGAATCCCAACGGATACAGGGACTAGATGTACGTCGGCCTCATAAGCGACACTCACGGAGTCTTCAGCGACGAATTCAAGGAGTTTCTCGCTCCTTGTGACGTGATATGGCATGCGGGCGACTTCGGCGGGGGACTCTCCTTCGCCGACTACATCAGGGAATTCAAGCCTCTGGTAGGCGTCGCGGGCAACTGCGACGGTCAGGACATACGCCTGGAATATCCTAACCAGCAGGTCCTGAAACTTCAGGGAATAACCGTCCTTATGACCCATATCGGAGGGTCGCCCGGCCATTATGACAGGCGGGCCAGGGCACTTATTGAGGAATTTCGCCCGGATGTATTTATATGCGGGCATTCGCATATTTTGAAAGTGATGCACGACCATCAGTATAACTTGCTGTATATCAACCCTGGAGCGGCTGGAATACAGGGTTGGCACGTGGTCAGGACCGCTCTCAGGTTCAAGATAGAGGGCGGTGAGGTGAAAGATATGGAAGTATTTGAGTTGCAGCGTGCTAACATATCGAAATAATTTCTATATTTGCACACTTTTAAAATTTTTTAAAAACTGTATTACTTATGAAGAAGGTATTCATTTCTGTAGCAATGGTTGCAATGCTCATCGTTGCTGCATCTTGCGGAAATAACGCAAACAAGAAGGCTGAGTGTGGTGAGTGCACCGAGTGCACAGAATGTACTGAGTGCACCGAGTGCGCTGCTCAGAAGGATTCATGCTGCTGCAAAGAAGGCGAGTGCTCAAAGGAGTGCTGCGAGAAGTGCGGCGAGGGTTGCGAAGGTGAGTGCGACGGCGCTTGCAAGGATTGCGAGAAGGCTGAGTAATCAACCAGACGAAGAAAAAGGAACGCGACCTCCAAGGCCGCGTTTTTTTGTTTATATTTGCATCGATATGGCAACAAAGGCAAAGACAGTCTGGTACTGCAGTTCCTGCGGTAATGAGAGTCCCAAGTGGATGGGACGCTGCCCTGCATGCGGCGAGTGGAACACAATGGTCGAGGCTCCCTCTGCCGGCGGGAAGAGTTCATCTCCCTCCCGTGCGGTAGCGGTTTCCTCAGAACGTAAGCCCCGTCAGCTCAGGGATATAGACTACAGCAACGAGCAGCGCGTCAGCCTGGGAATGGCTGAGGTCGACCGTCTTCTGGGCGGTGGCATAGTGCCCGGTTCGCTTGTGCTCATCGGCGGTGAGCCCGGAATAGGAAAGTCCACCCTGAGCCTGCAGATCCCTCTGCACTGCAAGGGCCTCAGGACCCTCTATGTCACGGGAGAGGAGAGCGCGAAGCAGGTGAAGATGCGCGCCCAGCGCCTTGGGGGCGACGATTCCGACTGCCTCATCTTCTGCGAGACCGAGGTGGGCGCCATAATCGGCGAGGCCGCCTCTATCCAGCCCGACCTCATGATAGTGGATTCGGTGCAGACCATGTACGCCGAGGGCGTGGAGTCCACAGCCGGCTCGGTCAGCCAGATAAAGGAAGTTGCGGCGTCTCTGCTGCGCTTTGCCAAGGAGAGCGGCGTGCCCGTGATCCTCATCGGCCATATCACCAAGGACGGATTCATCGCGGGCCCGAAGATACTCGAGCACATAGTTGACGTGGTCCTTCAGTTTGAGGGCGAGAACCGCGGTTCGTACAGGATACTCCGCAGCATAAAGAACCGTTTCGGCAGCACCTCTGAGCTTGCAGTCTTCGAGATGACCGGCACCGGCCTCCGCGAGGTCACAAACCCGTCGGAGATGCTGATTCCCATTCACGATCAGGGACTTAGCGGCACTGCCATCGCGTCGATGCTGGACGGCACCAGGCCCCTGCTGTTCGAAGTGCAGGCCCTTGTTTCATCGGCCGTATACGGTACGGCCCAGCGCAGCGCCACCGGCTTCGATGTGCGCCGCCTGAACATGCTGCTGGCCGTCCTGGAGAAGCGCGCCGGATTCCGTCTCGGAGCCAAGGACGTGTTCCTGAACATGGCCGGCGGCCTGAAGATCAACGACCCTGCCGTGGATCTGGCAGTCGTGTGCGCGGTGCTGTCGTCCAATTTCGATTTCCCCATTCCTGCCGACGTGTGCTTCGCGGGCGAGGTGGGCCTCAGCGGCGAGATACGTCCCGTAGGCCAGTCCGACCGTCGCATCATCGAGGCCTCACGCCTCGGCTTCAAGAAGATATTCGTGTCAGCCTACAGCTCTTTCGATCAGGCTCCCAAAGGAATTCAGGTGGTCAAGGTCCCTGACATTCCCGAACTTGTCAAAGCTCTCTTTAAATAATGGAACTTTTCTGGTCAGACAACATAAACGGCAGCAACGTCGTGCTCGATGCCGAGGAGTCGGCACACTGCGTGCGTGTGCTCCGCCACCGTGCCGGCGACGAGATTTCAGTGATAGACGGTGCAGGCATTCTCTACACCTGCCGTCTTGTGGTGGCCGACGCAAAGTGCGCCGAGGCGGCCGTGCTTGACAGGCAGCCCGGTTTCGGCGCTCATCCGTACAGGCTTACCATGGCCGTGTGCCCCACCAAGAACATCGACCGCTTCGAGTGGTTCGCCGAAAAGGCCACTGAGGTGGGCCTGGATGTGATTGCTCCCGTGTTTGGCGAGCACTCCGAGCGCAAGGTCATCAAGACGGAGAGGGTCCGCCGCATAGTGCTAAGCGCCGCCAAGCAGTCGCTTAAGGCGCTGATACCGGCTGTTCCCGAGCCAGTGAGCGTGCTGGAGTTCATTGCTTCCGCCCCTGCCGAGGCCCTGAAGCTTATATGTTATTGTGACGAGACTCTTCCGCGCGAGCAGCGCCTCAGCATCAAGGATGCGCTTGCCTCGGCAGCGGATGAAATATGCATTCTGATAGGTCCGGAGGGCGATTTCTCACCCCGCGAGGTCGAGGCCGCCTTCGCCGCCGGCTGGAAGCCCGTCCACCTCGGCCCCAGCCGCCTCCGCACCGAGACCGCAGCCCTCACCGCCGTCACCGCGGTGTATCTTGAAAAGGGACTGTAATAGTCCGGACACATTCTCCTGCGGCCAGCATCTGCCGGGAAGACGCTGACCGCTGTCGCTGTGCCGTTCTGATAAAATGTGCGCACTACTCGTAAATCAAGGGTAGTGCGCACATGTGGAAAAATTGAGGGTTGATTATCAAGAAGATACGAATCGTGCCGTGCGTACTACCAGAATAATTCCGGTAGTGCGCACGTTATCACAGGACTTCGGAGCTTTGCGACGCATGTGGGGATTCATGCGAGCACCAGCGAGCCGGCCGGGCCGTGTGTTTCTGAGCTTGCGAGGAAACATGGAAAGGCGAAAAGATGGACCACCAGTAAAACTATGTGTTTAAAGATATAAAGATGTACCTTTGTGAAC
>JAKSKK010000031.1 GCA_024401745.1 Bacteroidales bacterium | reverse complement strand
TTGACATAACAAAACCCCGAAAGTTTTTTGTCTAACTTTCGGGGTTCATGTCATGCATTGCAACGGGGATTTCTGTCTCATGATGGATGGTTCTACCACTTCAGGGACTTGAGCACCTGGGCCATCTGGTCAGGGCAGGAAGTTCCGCGGCCGGCGCAGTCAACGCCGTTCAGGCGCTTGATCACGTCATCGACCTTCATTCCCTGAAGGAGCATGCAGAGACCCTTGGCATTGCCGTCACATCCACGGGTGAACTTTGCGTTCTTTATCGTACGCGTCCTGACGTCAATCTCGACATAGATCTGCTTCGAGCAGACCTTCGAGCTGGGAGTGGCGGTCACATAGCGCACGCCGTCCTTGGTCTCGTCGCTGATTACCTTCATCGACACTTCAGGCCTTCCCTGAGGTGCTGCCAGGGGTGATGCAGCCTTGAGGGCAAGGGGGGCTGCCGTAAGTCCTATGCCTATTGTTGCGGCTTTTCCTATAAAGTCTCTACGATCCATTTCCTATGTTCTGATTATTACTTCTCGCACTTCTTGCACTCACACTCGAAGCACTTCCATACACCGGCAGCGAGAGCGCCACCTGCGAGAGGAGCTACGATGAATACCCATACGTCCTTGAGAGCCTGGCCACCTACGAAGAGAGCGGGTCCGAATGAACGTGCAGGGTTGACTGATGTACCGGTGAGGTTGATGCAGACAAGGTGGATGAGAATGAGGGTGAGACCGATAGCAAGACCTGCGAGGTTGCCTGCACCGTTCTTTGCGGTTGTTCCGAGAACAACGAGAACGAAGAGGAATGTAGCTACTACCTCGACGAGGATAGCACCACCTACGCCACCTGCATTGGCAACGCCGTTGGTTCCGAGACCTGCGGGATCACCCATTGCACCGGGAGCGCCTGTTGCGCTGCAGATCCAGAAGAGGATGGCTGCGCCGATGATACCACCGATGAACTGGCCTACCCAATATCCGCAAGCGTCCTTCCAGCTCATGCGTCCTGAAAGAGCGACGCCGAGGGTGATGGCAGGGTTGATGTGGCATCCTGAGATGCTGCCGATGGTGTAAGCCATTGCGATGACTGCAAGACCGAATGCTGCTGCTGTAGCGAAAACGCCGGCGGGCTCACCGCAGCCAACGAATACTGCTGTACCGCAGCCAAGAAGTGTAAGAACCATGGTTCCTATGCACTCTGCAAAATACTTTTTCATACTAGATAATTGGTTAAAGCTGTTTATTAATCAAAAACTATTCCACTAATATAGGCAAAATCTTTATAAGAGTGGCCGGAAATTTGTAACTTTGTAAGACAATGATGAAAAAAATACTGTTACCAGCCATACTTCTGTGTGCCTTCGTGTCCTTGCATGCGCAGGATCTGAAGACCTTGCCCCCCGCCCCGGAAATCACCGTGACCCAGCTTCCCAACGGCATCACCTGCTACGTGACCACCAACAAGGAAACCAAGGGACACGCCGACTTCGCACTCGTCCAGCAGCCCATGCATGACAGGCAGGAGGCCGTTGCTCAGGCCCGCAAGGCACTCGTGAGCCTCCCCCACTTCGGCAGGCGCAGGGCCTGCGACTTCCTGGCAGGACTCGGCGTGGGCTACACCGAGAACGGATACGTGAACTTCCAGAACAACGCCACGATATACGATTTCAGGAGGGTTCCCGTGACCAACCAGGCCGTGGCAGACTCCATGCTGCTGATGATCTTCGACATCGCCGAGCTCAATCCCAGCCCGCAGGCGCTCATAGTCTGCGGCGACGTCGATCCGGCCAAGTTCAACGACCGCATGAAGATGTTCTCGCTCACGGTCTCTCAGCGCCAGGGCCCCGGAATGCAGGACAGCTACACCTGGACTCCCAAGCCTGAGGCCAGCTGCTACTTCACAGGCAACCCGCTTAACGGGGTGGCGTCAATACGCGTCTCCTTCGCTGGAGCAAGAACGCCGATGGCGCAGATGAACACCCTTCAGCCCGCAGTCAGCAAGCAGTACGCATCGTACCTCGGAGACATAATCGAGAACCGCGTCAGGGCCGACTTCAAGGCACAGGGCATCCCTCTTGCCGAAGTGCGCTTCCGCTACTACGACAGCGCCAGCGGCCCCGGCGACGAACAGTACACCATCACCGTGATCACCTCGGCAGCCAGATATGACGACGCCGTGAAACGCTTTGCCACAGTGCTTGCCGACCTCGACAGCCGCGGTGCCGGCAAGGAAGAGCTCCAGAACGCCAAAGACCGTTTCCAGAACGAGACCGCCAGGGACGCAGGCAACACCCTGAGCAACAGCGAATATGTCCGCCGCTGCATCTCGGCATACCTCTATAATTCATCGCTCGCATCGGCCAATACCATAAACGGATTCTTCAAGAACGGACGCCTGGCAATAGAGAAGGAGCTGGAGCTGTTCAACAACTTCGCTTCGGCTCTGCTGGATTCCCAGGCCAACCTCACGATTGGCTTCGACACCCCGAGGGCGCACCTGCGCACCGACCTCGCCGAGACCTTCCGCAACACCTGGGACTGCGTGGCCACCAACCCCGATGCCAGTCCCGCGAAGCCGAGCTTCCCAGACAGCCTCAGCCTGTGGAAGGCCGACTCGAAGTCCCGCGTGAAGATCAAGGCCGAGAGCAAGGACCCCATCTCAGGCGGAGACCTCTGGACCTTCACCAACGGCATGAAGGTAGTGTACCGCAAGACAGCCGAGAAGGGTAAGTTCCACTACACCATGATGCTGCGCGGCGGCGCCGGCAAGGTCGTGTTCCTCAAGCCGGGAGAAAGCGCCTTCATAGGCGACATGCTGGAGAACAGCGAGATATCGGGCATGCATCCGGACGAGTTCCAGACCATGCTGATGTCCAACGGCATAACGATGAATTCCAGCGTGTCGCTCTGCGACCTCCGCATAGAAGGCACCGCCCCCTCACGCAAGCTGCAGATGGTGCTGCGCTCACTGCTATCGATGGCAAACGAACGCAAGCCCGACCCCGAGGCATTCGCCTATTATAAGAACTGCGAGGCCCTGAGGATAGAACTTTCCCGCCTCAGCCAGGAAGGCATAGACAACTATATGGACAGCCTCCTCTGCCCTGCATACCTGTACCCCGACTTCAAGCGCGTCTCCGCCCTCTCGGACGACCTGCCCGCCAAGGCAGAGAAGTTCTTCGACGAGCAGTTCAGCCGCTGCCAGGACGGTGTGCTCGTGATAACCGGCGACCTGGAGCCCGAGGCCCTCAAGAAGGAGCTGTGCAACAACCTGGGCGGGTTCAGGACCTCCAGGATCTTCGACGCGCTGCCCAAGGCCAGCAGGCCGGTAAGGGTAGGAACCAGCACCTACACTGTCAATTCCAGGGAAGCCGGCTTGGGCGACGGCAGCCAGAGCGTGCATCTATACCAGAGCGCGCCCCTGCCCTACAACCTGGTGAATGCCATGAGCATGAAGGTGGCAATGATACTGCTTCAGCAGGAGCTCAGCCGCACATTGGCCCCCGTGGGCGCATACGCCAGCGTGGACTCGCGACTGGAAGTCTTCCCCGAAGAGAGGATGTTCGTGCAGATCAACAGCGCGGCCAGCGTGGAGAGAGGCCTGCCCGAGGGCATCAGCTATGCCGAGCCCTACGACATTCTTTCGGCGATACGCGAGGCCATAGGAAGAGTGTCCTCCACGGTCCTCAGCCCAGCAGCGCTCAATGCTTGCAAGGATGAGCTCAGCATAAGGGAAGAGGCCGAGCTGCAGACCGACCTCGGCAGAATGAACGCCGTGCTTACCCGCTACAGCGTCAGCAAGGACATCGTGAGCGAATACAAGCAGGCCATAGCAGCCGTGACGGCCGACAGCGTGGCTGCAGTGTTCAAGGCGCTCCTGTCCGGCGGATGCATAGAGACCGTACTGCTATGAGCAATCCCGCAAGCGCATTCGGAACCATAATCCAGATTGGCGACATCCTCGTTTCCGAGGACGTCGTGATGGAGTGGTTCAGCTGCAACTACGACGAGTGCAAGGGTATATGCTGCATCGAAGGCGATGCCGGCGCACCCGTTGACGAAAGCGAGCTCCCCCGCATCGAAAGGGAGTATCCAAGATACTGCGGCGGCATGCGCGAATGCGGACGCGAGGCCATAGACGCCAACGGTTTCTTCGAGATCGACAGGGACGGCGACATAGTCACCACCCTGGTCCCCGGGTCGGGGGTCTGCGCCTACGCGAACTTCCTCGACAACGGCGGATGCATCTGCGCAATGCAGGCCTGCGGCTGCACGAAGCCCATTTCCTGCTCGCTGTACCCCATCAGGGTGACGAAGCTGACCGGAGGCGGAAAGGCACTCAATGTGCACCACTGGGACATCTGCAAAGGCGCCTTCATCAAGGGCGAGAAGGAGGGCACGAGAGTCTATCAGTTCCTGAAAGAGCCTCTGATACAGGCTTTTGGCGAGGACTTCTGGGATGCCCTGGACGCTGCGGCGAAACACCTCATCGAGGTTTCGGCACAGTAATTGCGTTTATGAAGGAAAAACATTACATTTGCATTCCACAAAAGGAAATTAAACTATTTACGGATATGAAAAAGATTTTTGCAACCATCGCAGCCATCGTGCTCGCAGCAGGCGCAGCATTCGCTCAGGATATGGCTGAGCTTACCGAAGTCTACAATTCAGCAGCAGCTCTCCTTCAGGAAGAGAACAAGGCAGGAGCTCTCGAGAACTTCAACAAGGCAGTCATCATGGCAGAGGCTATCGGTGACGAAGCAGCTGACATTCTTTCTGAGTGCAAGGGCATCATCCCCAAGCTTTCTCTCTCAATGGCAAAGGACCTCGTAAAGGCCGGCGACTTCGACGCAGCTGTGCTCAACCTCGACTATGTTGCAAAGGTTGCAGAGAAGTATGACGATTTCGACACCATGGGCGAGGCTACAGGTCTTATCCCCCAGGTTCTCAAGCAGAAGGGCGCAACCCAGATCAAGGACAAGGATTACGCCGGTGCAGTAGATACATACAACAAGATTCTTGCTGACGATCCCGCAGACGGCGTTTCAGCTCTCCGCCTCGGTTCAGCATTGAGCGCACTCGGAAAGACAGAGGAAGCCATCAGCGCATTCGAGACAGCAGCAGCAAACGGCCAGGACGCTCAGGCCAACAAGCAGATCGGCACCATCTTCCTCAAGAAGGCAAGCGCAAACCTCAAGGAGAAGAAGTACACTGACGCAGTGGAGAACGCTCTCAAGTCAAACGAGTACGCAGCAAATCCTCAGGCTCTCCAGATCGCAGGTCAGGCAAGCCAGCTGGCTGGCAAGAACGCAGACGCCATCAAGTACCTCTCACAATATCTCGAGGCAGCTCCCACTGCAAAGAACGCTGGCCAGATCGCTTACACAGTAGGTGCTCTCTACCAGAACGCAAAGAACAACGCAAAAGCCAAGGAGTTCTACTCAAAGGCTCTCTCAGATCCCAAGTACGGTCCTGAGGCAAAGAAACTCATCGACACACTCAAGTAATTATAAGTGGATACTACAGCGCTGGAGCTTCTAGCACCTGCACGTAACGTACAGACCGGCATCGCAGCCATCGACTGCGGTGCCGATGCTGTGTATATAGCAGGCCCCGACTTCGGCGCAAGGAAGGCGGCCGGCAACTCCTTCGAGGACATAGCCCAGCTGTGCGGATACGCCCATCGCTTCGGAGTCAAGGTGTTCGTGACGTTCAACACCATCATCTACGACGACGAGCTGGAGTCCGCACACGCTCAGATGCTCCGCGCGCAGGAATGCGGAGCCGACGCCTTCATCATAAGGGACGAGCGCATCTGCGGATGGGAAGACATCAGGGTCCCCCTGCATGCGAGCACCCAGTGCGCGATACGCGACGTTCAGAGAGCCAGGCACTTCGAGGCTCTCGGATGCAGCAGGATCATCCTTGAAAGGGAGCTCAGCCTCCAGCAGGTCAAGGAGATTGCCGCATCGGTGTCATGCGAGGTGGAGTTCTTCGTGCACGGGGCGCTCTGCGTCGGCTATTCAGGCGAATGCCGCCTGAGCCAGTATCTCGACGGCCGCAGCGCCGACCGCGGAGAGTGCATACAGGCGTGCCGCTCGCTCTACGACCTCGTGGATGCAGACGGCAAGGTGCTCGTCAGGAACAAGGCCCTGCTCTCGCTCAAGGACTACAATCTCAAGAACAGGCTCAAGGACCTTGCAGAGGCCGGAGTCATCTCCTTCAAGATAGAAGGCCGCCTCAAGAACCCCTCATACGTCAAGAACATAACCAGGGACTATTCGCTGGCGCTCGACGCCCTGTGCGAAAAGGAGCCTGAGCGCTGGTGCAGAGCCTCATACGGCAAGGTTACCGGCGGCTTCGAGCCCGACAGCGCAAAGACCTTCAACCGCGGCTACACCGAGCTCTGGATAGACGGCAGTCGCGGCAAGTGGAGCTCGATGGACGCACCCAAGTCGATGGGCGAGTTCATCGGCACCGTAAGGAGCATAAGGCCCAAGCCCGAGGGCAAGGGCAACTACGACATGGAGATTGCCATCGACCCTGCAAACAGAGGCATAGTGCTGCACAACGGTGACGGCTTTGCCTTCAGCACCAGGGACGGCGTCACGGGCTTCCGCGGCGACGTATGCGAGGGCCTTCGCATATTCTGCAAGTCGGTTCCCGACATATACAAGGGAGCAAGACTGTTCAGGAACATAAACTCGAACTTCGAGAAGCTTCTGGAGACCCAGCAGTGCCACAGGGAAATAGGCGTCAGTCTGGACGTGCGCATCTACAAGGAGTACATGATAGACATCAAGGCCACCACCGAGGACGGCAGGACAGTGGTGTCCAGCTTCAATGCCGACGTCGATACTGCCGAGAACCGCGAAAGGGCCGAGGCCATGCTGCGAGACGGCCTGAGCAAGAGATGCGGGCATCTCAACTTCAGGGTAAGCAACCTCGAGATAGGCACTCCCGGAAAGAACTTCCCCCTGCTTTCATCATCGACTGTGAACAGCATGCGCAGGCTCGTTGCCGACGACATCGACAGGGAACCGTGCGGAGGCCGGCAGGATGCAGAAAGCCCCAGAGGAGCAAACACCTCTGAGGCGACAAGGCTGCATCTCACGACGGAACCTGTAAGCGAAATTGTGCCATTGATGAGAAGCAAATATTGCATTCGCTACGAACTTGGAATGTGCCCGGTTCATCAGAATGCACCGCAGAGCGGCCCTCTGTTCCTCGTGAATGCCGGGCGCAGGCTCGAGCTGCATTTCGACTGCCGCAGCTGCGAGATGACCGTCACTCCAGCTCAAAAGTAATCTCCACATCGCCGAATCTTCCGGCCATGGTCTTCTGCGGTTTCTTCCCCACCTCTTCCGGGAAGAAGAAGCTTCTTGACAGCTGCCCGCGCCATACTATGTCGTCCTTGTCCTTGTAGGGCAGCTTTATCTCGAATCCATACTGCTTCGAATTGTACTTCACCGTAGCGGAGGCATCCCAGGATGTGGTGGTTCCTCCATCGTCCTCGGTGACCAGGAAGGCCAGGGTCTCCATCTGTGGCGTGAAGTTGGTGAGCAGGATACAGTCCAGTTCATGCGGGATCTTTATCTCCTTCCTGCGCACGTTGACCTCGAAGTCGGTGACCGTGGGCGAGTAGTTCTTCAGGTCCTCGTCCTTGCTGGCCTTGAAGCCGTCGACGGCCCCGCACTTAATGAAGAATTCCGAACCGCCGCCGAACCAGCTGTCGTAATTGTGCAGCATGGTGAAGGACTTTATCTTGAGTATCTTGCCGGCAGTGCCTTCATCGGCCTTGGTCTGCGCGGCAGAACTGCGCGAAATCAGCTCCGCAGGAGAAAAGGCGCTGTCGTCATTGCGGTTGATCACCCATACGGGGCGCTGCATCGCAACGGCCTCGTCGACGAACACGGAGTCGACAACGTGCACGCCATCTTCATCGACCTTGACCTCGTAGCCATAGTTGGACTCCGCCCCATAGCCGGGATCGAAAGTGACGATGGGATATCGTTCGCCATCCCATGAATCTGAATACGGCCAGTATATCTGCATGTCGGAACTGCTCAGGGCCTCGATGTAGGCCTTTGCGGAGGCTCCCGCCTTTGTCATGGGCATGGAGTCGAAGTAATCCTCGAAGAGGTCCCTCAGCGGGCAGGCATAGCCCCCGGCCTTTGTGACGGCACCACCCGAACCCACGCCTGCGCCTGGGCTCTGGAAAAGGTCGGACATCATGTATTCCTCGTCATAGCCGTTCCCCCATGAGGAATTCACAGCGTCGTACACTTCCTCAAGGTGTTCCTGCCCGAGCGGGAGAGCTGACAGTATCCTTGCCACGTTCCCGAGACTGAGGTCGGCCTCTATCTCCTCAGGGGTGGGCACGGCGTCGGCGCCGCTCTTCTCATTGCACGATGCCATGGCGAGCAACGCCACAAGCAGCAAAAGAATGTGTTTCTGTTCCATCATAGTCCGCAGTTTTGTTCACTGCAAAGTGACCTATAAAACAGAAGATTGCGGCAAAAAGAATCCGCTAAATGCTAAAAAAGGCCACAGAGCTTATTCCGTGGCCTTTCCTGCAAAGCGAATAAAACGCGTTTTCTTGTAAAAATCCTGAATTTGCTGAACGTCTTGCCAGCCTGCCCGGGTAAATACCTCGGCCGTCTGAGGCCCAAGCTCCTCGTTTATCTCCAGGAAGCCGGCGCCGTCGGCAGAAAGCAGCGCAGATGCCCAGTGCTCCACTGCCCTGTAGAACAGCAGCGGGTCATCATCTGGGACAAAGAGCGCAAGGCCGGGTTCATAGTCAAGCACGTTGGGGCGCATGCCGGCCTTCTGGCTCTCCATGATATATGGAGGGTTGCTGACTATCACGTCGAATGGCCCCTGGATGCTGTGCGCGCTCCCGGAGTCGAGAACGTCAGCCTTGATGAAGAGGGGCGAGACCTCGCTGTGCGGGAACTGCCCGCGCGCCGTCTCGAGCGCCTCCTCGGAAATATCCACGGCCACGATCTCACAACCCGGCACCTCCTGCAGGACAGACCACGCTATGCATCCAGAACCAGTGCAGAGGTCCAGGATCCTTGCCGGGCGGCCAAGGTTCAGGGCGAAGCTCACGGCTTCCTTCACCAGCTGCTCGGTCTCGGGACGAGGGATGAGCACCGAAGGGTTAACGTCGAAGCTGCGGCCGTAGAAATCAGCCTTGCCAAGCACATACTGTATGGGCTCGGCCTTCTGCAGCCTTGCCACGTCGGCCTCCAGACCGGCAAGTGACTCTTCGGGCACCGTGGTCGCGGGCTCTATGATGTGAGTGTAGCTGCGGACGCCCAGACGCTCCTCGCAGAGCATCAAAACCATACCCCTCGCTTCGGGCGAAGGGTAAAGGTCTTCAAGAGCCTTCGTGCTCCTGTGTATGAATTCCGAAAGAAGCACCTAGTTGCTCTCGATTATCATTGTAAGGAAGTCGGTGATGTCTATTCCGGCTGTGCGTACCATCTTGGGCACGAGCGATGCGCTTGTCATTCCGGGAATTGTGTTCACCTCAAGGAAATACAGTCCGTCTTCGGCAAGAATGTAGTCCATCCTGACCACGCCCTTGCAGCCGAGGTCGGCATAGAGCTGGCAGGTAGTGCCCTGCACGAGCTCGCGCTGCTCCTCTGATACGGGAGCGGGGCAGATCTCGTCGGAGTTGCCGTTGTACTTGGCGTCGTAGTCGAAGTACTCGTTGTGTGTCACGATCTCTATGAGGGGAAGGGCCTTGATGTCCTTGCCGTCAAAATATGCGGCACAGGTAAGCTCGCGTCCGGTCACACCCTGCTCGACCATGACTGATGCGCACTCGGTGAATCCGAACTCGATGGCCGGCTTGAGCTCCTCGGGGTTCTTGACCATGGTCACGCCGAAGCTGCTGCCGCCCTGGGTAGGCTTCACGAACACGGGGTACTTGAGGCTGGCGTTGACCTTTGCGCAGAACGCATCCACGTCCTGGCCCCTGCGGATGAGCGCGTCGGGAGCGAATGAAACCTGCTCGCTGCTCCTGAGGTATGCCTTGCAGGCGTACTTGTCGAAGGCGATGGTGCTGGCGTATGAATCACAGCTGCTGAAAGGCACGTCGAGCATCTGCAGATAGCCCTGAAGCAGACCGTTCTCGCCCGGTGCACCGTGCTGCACGATATAGGCGAAGTCGAACTTGACCTTCTCGCCGAGGACGCTTACGCTGAAGTCGGACTTGTCTATCTGAGGGCGTGCTCCCTCAGGGAAGGTGACGCGCATCGAATTGCGCTTGCGATATGCAACGAGTTCCCACACGCCGAAGCGTGCGAAGATCTGATAAACATCGTACTCTGCGGAGTCGAGGCGAGATGCCACGAACTCACCGCTGCGGCATGCAACCTCCCATTCGGAAGAGTCGCTGCCATAAATGACGGCTATTGCCCTGAACTTTCCCATATCTAGTTGAAATAGTAATCTTCTTCCGAATCATGCTCGCCGACGTTGTCGCCGCCGCCCTCGTCACCGCCGTAGCCACCGAGGAAGGTGCCGTCGTCAGTGCAGTCCATGTTGAGCGGAGTCACTCCCGGAGGAGCTATGAAATGGTCATCGCTGCTGAGGCCCAGAGTTCCGTCCTTCAGACACTTGCGGTACCATATACCCCAGATGGGAAGGGCCATGTTGGAGCCACCTCCCTGTGCGATGCTGTTGAAGTGGACCTGACGGTCCTCGCCTCCTACCCATACACCGGCGGTGATCTTGGGGCTGTAGCCGATGAACCATCCGTCGGAGTTGTCGTTGGTGGTGCCGGTCTTTCCTGCAAGTTCTCCGGTCAGGCCATAGACGCCGCGCAGACGTGAGCCCGTACCCTCGTTGACCACGCCCTTCATCATGTTGATCATGGTGTAGTCGGTCTGCGGGGAGATTGCCTCCCTGCGGCGGGTCGAGAAGTCGCCAAGGACGTTTCCGTTGCTGTCTTCGATGCGGGTCACGTACTGAGGAGTGATGAACACACCTCCGGAAGGGAAGGTGTTGAATGCTGCGACCATATTATATATCTCCACCTCGGCGGCGCCCACGCAGAGCGAGTACACTTCGTCAAGATGGCTGGTGACACCCATCTGATGAGCCATCTTCACGAGCGCGTAGGGTCCGAGCTGCTTCATCAGGAATGCCGATATGTTGTTCGAGCTGTGGGCAAGGCCCCACTTGAGCGTGACTATCTGGCCTATCCACTCCTCCTTGTCGGTGCTTCGGGGAGTCCAGGTGCCGCCTGTAGGCATGTCGAAGGTCTGCGGACGGCAGACCACGCGGTCGCAGGGAAGCAGGCCCTCCTGCATTGCGAGGGTGTAGAGGAAGGGCTTGATTGTCGAGCCGACCTGCCTCTTGCCCTGACGGCAGTTGTCGAACTTGAAGTAGCGGTAGTTCGGTCCGCCCACGTATGCCTTCACGTATCCGGTGCCGGGCTCTATGGCCACGAATCCCGTACGCAGTATGCTCTTGCAGTAGCGGATGGAATCGTCGGGGGTCATCGTGGTGTCGATGTAGCCCTTGCTGTTCCATGCGAAGAGACGCATCTTCTCGGGCTTGCTGAACTGGGCGCGTATCTCCTCGTCGCTGAGGCCGGCCTTCTTGCCCATACGCCAGCGGTCACTCCAGCGGCGCGCCTGCTGCATGACCACCTTGATGGTCTGGTCGTCGACGTCATTGGCGAAGGGCTGGTTGCGCTTGTACTTGAGCTCGCGGTCGAAGTCCTTCTGGAGCCTGCCGCCCAGATGCTCGGCTATCGCCTCCTCCGCATACTTCTGCATGCGGTAGTTGATGGTGGTGTATATGCGGAGTCCGTCGCGGTCAAGGTCGTAAGCACTGCCGTCGGACTTCTTGTTCTTGTTCAGCCAGCCGTAGATGGGATCCTCGCGCCAGCGCAGAGAGTCGGCCGTGTACTCCTCGGGGTACTGGTAGCTCGAGCGCTTGGGCTTGGTCGCGTTCATGTCGCGGCGGAGCATGTCGCGGAAGTAGGGAGCCAGACCGGCATTGTGGTCCTGCACCTCATACTTCAGGGTGATGGGGATGGCACGGATGGAGTCGCGCTCGGCAGCTGTGAGGTAGCCGGCCTTTTCCATCTGACCAATCACGAAGTTCCTTCTCTGGAGCGCATTGTCGGGATGCAGGGCGGGATTGTAGCGGGTGGGCTTGTTGACCATGCCCACAAGCATCGCGCTCTCCTCTACTGTAAGGTAGAGAGGCTCCTTGGCGAAGAAGGTCTCGGATGCGGCCTTCACACCGTAGGCTCCTGATCCGAAGAAGATCGAGTTGAGGTACATCGCGAGGATCTCGTCCTTGGTGTAGTCCCTCTCTATCTTCACGGCGGTTATCCACTCCTTGAGCTTGGTGAACACCATGCGAATCTTGCCGCCTTCCTTGCGGGGGTAGAGCGTCTTGGCCAGCTGCTGTGTGAGCGTCGAGCCACCACCCTGGCTGGAATCGCCGAGAAGGAGGGTCTTCACTGCAACACGGCCGAGACTCTTGAAGTCTATTCCCGAATGCCTGTAGAAGCGTGCGTCCTCAGTGGCCACGGTAGCCTGAACGAGGCTGGGCGAAAGGTCCTCGTAGCCCACGTATGTCCTGTTCTCTATATGGAAGGTGGTGAGAACCTCACCGTCCTCGGCGATGATCTGGGTCGCGAGCTTGTTGTCAGGATGCTCCAGTTCCTCGAACGAAGGTATCTTCGAGAACAGGGCTGTGAGCAGCAGCAGAACCAGGACCAGGGCAAACGGGGCTGCCACACATATCCAGAACCACTTGATTATCTTTTTTCGTGTATCTTCTTTCATCTCGAATTTTTTCCTATAATTTTCCGTGATAAAATCACGGCCTAATTTCCAGTTTACAAAAATAGCATTTAAATTTTGAATTATTCGGAGTTTGTGTTTTTCTTTGCACTCAGATTTTATAAATGATTGAGAAAAATGGAGGGGAATCTGGTTATAGTGGAGTCGCCTGCAAAGGCCAAGACAATACAGAAATTCTTAGGCGAGGGCTTCATCGTGAAGTCCAGCTTCGGACATATAAGGGACCTTCAGGACAAGAGCCTGAGCATCGACATCGACGGGGGCTTCATTCCTGAATACGTGGTTCCCGCAGCCAAGAAAAAGGTAGTGGCAGAGCTCAAGGCAGCGGCACAGAAATCACATACCGTCTGGCTCGCATCCGATGAGGACCGCGAGGGAGAGGCCATCTCATGGCACCTCGCGCAGACCCTCGGCCTCGACACCGCCAGCACTCACAGAATCGTCTTCCACGAAATCACCAAGGACGCCATACTCAACGCTATACAGAACCCTAGGAACATCGACATGGGGCTCGTGAACGCGCAGCAGGCACGAAGGGTGCTCGACCGCCTGGTAGGATTCGAGCTCTCGCCCGTGCTCTGGAGAAAGATCCAGCGCGGTCTTTCCGCAGGCCGTGTGCAGAGCGTGGCCCTGAGGTTAGTAGTCGACAGGGAAAGAGAGATCGCCGCATTCATACCTGAAGCATACTATAAGGTAGAAGGCAGCTTCGTTGCATCCGGCAACAAGGTCAAGGGCACTCTCGACACCAGGTTCAACGGCATCGACGACGCTCGCAAGTTCCTGGAAGACAGCATAGGTGCATCATACACCATAGAGTCGATAGACAATAAAGAAGGAGTGCGCGTTCCCGCCGCTCCCTTCACCACCTCGACGCTCCAGCAGGAGGCCGCCCACAAGCTCCGCCTGCCCGTAAGCGTGACCATGAGGGTCGCCCAGAGCCTGTACGAGCGAGGTCTCATCACCTACATGCGTACCGACAGCACCAACCTCTCAAGCCTTGCCATCGGCACGGCCAAGCAGTTCATCATGGACAACTTCGGCCCCGAGTACCACCACGCGCGCCAGTTCAAGACCCATTCGAAGGGCGCCCAGGAGGCCCACGAGGCCATCCGCCCCACCTACATAGCCAATACTGAGATAGAGGGAACCGCGCAGGAGCAGAAGCTCTACAACCTCATCTGGAGGCGCACGGTCGCCAGCCAGATGGCAGAGGCCAGGGTGATGAACACCAGCATCAAGGTCGCTTCCGACAGGAGGCCCGAGCTCTACAGCATACAGGCCACCCAGGTCCTCTTCGACGGATTCATGAAGCTCTATGCGTCAGACGACGCTCAGGACGATGCCATACTGCCCGAGATGAAGCTGGGCGACAGGCTCGAGTGCAAGGGAATCAGCGCCGAGTGCAAGTACACCCAGCCCGTGCAGCGCTTCTCCGAAGGCACGCTCGTGAAGAAGCTCGAGGAACTCGGAATCGGACGCCCGAGCACCTACGCTCCCACCATCAACACCCTGATCACCGGAAGAGGATACATAATCAAGGGCGACAAGGAAGGCCAGAAGATGCAGGTCCGCAACCTCTCCCTCAAGGGCGGCACCATAGCCGAGTCGGCCAAGACCGAGACCATAGGCGCCGAGAAGGGCAAGCTCATACCTCAGGACATAGGCATGATGGTCACCGATTACCTGACCGCAAACTTCTCAGACATAATGGATTACGATTTCACTGCAAACGTCGAGAAAGACTTCGACTCCATCGCCGAGGGTGAGCTCGAGTGGCAGAATGTGATCGCAAAGTTCTACTCTCCTTTCCATGGCAAGGTTCAGGAAAGCATACAGGACAAGCAGTACAGCCACCTGGAGCGCACCATAGGAACCGACCCTGAGACCGGCGAGGTTCTGGTGGCCAAGTTCGGCCAGTTCGGACCCTACGTCCAGAAGGGCGACGGCCCCGACAAGGTATGCGCCAGCCTGGGCAAGGGCCAGCTCATCGAGAACATCAGCCTCGAGGAGGCACTCCGCCTCTTCCAG
Source organism: Bacteroidales bacterium (assembly GCA_024401745.1). Taxonomy (GTDB): domain Bacteria; phylum Bacteroidota; class Bacteroidia; order Bacteroidales; family UBA932; genus Cryptobacteroides. The sequence continues at coordinate 8,577 of JAKSKK010000031.1, read as the reverse complement.
CTCCCGAGGACCGTCGGAGAGTACCAGGGAATCAGCATCATCGCACTCAAGGGACGCTACGGACCCTACCTCCGCCACGGCGAGAAGAACGTCTCTCTGCCCCGCGGCACAGACCCTCTCAACATCAGCCTCGAGCAGTGCGTCACCCTCATAGAGGAGGCATCCCAGAAGGATTCGCAAGTTGCTGTAATAAAGGAGTTTGCAGGAAGAGACATACAGGTGATCAACGGACGCTACGGCCCGTACATCAAGCACGCCGGAAACAACTACAAGATACCCCGCGGAACTGACGCCGCAGCCCTCACCGAGGCAGAATGCCAGAAGATCATCGACTCGGCTCCCGCACCTGCAGCAGGCAAATATCGCAGATTCCCTAAAAAAAGATAAACCATGTCACGCTCGGAACTAGACTCTATCGACCACAGGATACTGTCGCTGCTGGTCAATGACGCACGCAAACCCTTCCTGGAGATAGCACGTGAATGCGGCATCTCCGGAGCTGCCATACACCAGAGGGTGAACAAGCTCGAGGCGTCAGGAGTCATCACCGGAAGCAGGCTTCTCGTCAAGCCCAGCGCCATAGGCATGGGCGTATGCGCCTTCGTGTGCGTGTCGATTTCCGAGGCGACCAAGTACCACGAGGTCATCAATGCCCTGGAGGCTGTGCCGGAAGTGGTGGAATGCCACTTCATCACAGGCAAGTATTCACTGCTTCTGAAGGTGTACTGCAAGGACAACGACCACTTCATCGACGTGCTGCTGCACCGCATACAGACGGTCCCCTACGTCCAGGAGACCGAGACCATGATCGCACTTGACACTGCGTTCGAGCGTCAGGTGTTCATCAAAGATTCGCTGTAGAGATAAGGAAGCCAGCCAGAGGCAGGTCCTCAGGCGTGGTTATCTTGAGATTGAACCGCTCTCCCTCAATGGTCGAGAGCGGTATGTTTTTCGCCTGGACCACGGATGCGTCGTCGGTGAAACTATCCGTATATGCCTGAGTATAAGCGTCCTTGATGACTTCTGACCAGAAGCACTGAGGAGTCTGGGCTCCCATTATCTCGCTGCGTTGAGGGTCAGGATATCGGCCGTCCTTGTACTTCAGGGTGTCAGTCACCGGCACCACGGGAATGAGGGCGGGGACCTCCTGGGCCTTTTCGGCAAGGCCGCGTATGAGCTCCCGGCTGATCAGCGGCCGCACACCGTCGTGAATCATGACCACGGCACCGTCGGGCACGTGCGAAAGTGCATTCCGGACGGAATGGAAGCGGGTTATTCCTCCGCTCACGAGTATCTGCGGGATGTTGAAGTCATGCTCTATGCACAGGGCCTTCCAACTGTCGAAATGCTTCTGCGGAAGCACTGTTATCACCGTCATGTCAGGCAGCTCGTCGTGGAATTTCCCGATGGTTCTCTGCAGCACGGGAACGCCCCCCAGTTCAAGGAACTGCTTGGGTACCGGACCGCCCATGCGGGTGCCGCTGCCGCCCGCCACGAAGATGCCGTATAAATTTCTTTTCATACTCGTGATTTCTATTCCACAAATTTAACTAAATTTGCTTACTTTTGTAGTTCAATACTCATTAACAAGCATTATGGCATTCAGATTTTTGAATCAGGAGCTGGCGATTGACCTCGGTACTGCCAATACCGTCATCTACCAGAACGACCAGATCGTTCTCGACGAGCCGAGCATCGTAGCCCTTGACAACAATACAGGAAAGTGCATCGCCATCGGTCAGAAGGCCAAGCTGATGCATGACCGTACCAACCCGGGCATCAAGACTGTACGCCCCCTGCGTGACGGTGTGATCGCAGACTTCAACGCAGCGGAGATGATGATCCGCGGCTTCATCAAGCAGGTGAACTCAAAGCATCACAGCCTGTTCACCCCCAACCTCAAGGTCGTCATCGGCATTCCCTCAGGTTCTACCGAAGTTGAGATCCGAGCCGTCCGCGACTCTTCAGAGCACGCCGGCGGACGTGACGTGTTCCTCGTCTACGAGCCTATGGCATCAGCTCTCGGTATCGGCCTGAACGTACTTGCTCCCCAGGGCAACATGGTAGTCGACATAGGCGGCGGCACCACCGAGATCGCAGTCATCTCCCTCGGCGGCCTCGTGCAGCAGGACTCCATCCGTACGGCAGGTGACGTGTTCACATCCGACATCCAGTACTACCTCCGCCAGCAGCACAACATCCGCGTCGGTGAAATCACCGCCGAGAAGATCAAGTGGGCTGTAGGTGCCGTCATTCCCGACCTCGACGAGGAACCCGAACCGTTCATCGTACGCGGACCGAACCTCATGACCGCCCACCCCGTGGAGGCAACCATCACACATCAGGAGATCGCACACTGCCTCGACAAGTCCATCGCAAAGATCGAGAACTCCATCCTCCACGTCCTTGAGACCACTCCTCCCGAGCTGTACTCCGACATCGTGGAGAACGGTATCTACCTCTCCGGCGGCGGCGCGCTGCTCCGCGGACTTGCAAAGAGATTCACAGACAAGGTCAACATACAGTTCCACGTTGCGGACGACCCGCTTCACGCAGTTGCACGCGGAACCTGCGAGGCCCTCAAGCACACGGACCACTATCAATTCCTGATGAGATAAATGCCCAGGAACAGCAAGGCCTTCCTTCCACTCATAACTGCAGCAATCTTCATCGCGATGGAGATTGCTGCAGTCGCTATGCTCAAAAGCAGCAGCACCCTGCAGGACGTGTGGCTCAACCGCGCGTCGCACAGGATCATGGGCAGGCTCTGGAGCGGCGGAGAGACGGTGCGCAACCACTTCTCGCTCTCGAAGCAGAACGACGCCCTAACGGAAGAGAACTTCGCCTTGAGGGAGCGCCTGCGCGAATATGAGCTCGCCCAGGAGGCTGCAGCGGAGGCCGGCGAATCGGCCTTCATGACAGGAAGGCGCTTCACCTACATCCCCGCCACCGTGGTCAAGATGAGCCGCAACTCGATGCACAACTACATCATCCTGAACAAGGGCAGCGAGGACGGCGTCACCACCCACAGCGGAATCATCACCAACAAGGGCGTGGTGGGCATCATCAGCGCCGTCGACAAGCACTACAGCTACGGTCTCACCCTGATGAACACCAACGTGAGCGTCAGCTCCCGCGTAGGGCGTTCGGGAATGGTCAGCCCGCTCATCTGGGACGGCAAGAACTCCAACAGGGGCGTGCTCAAGGACATCCCCCTGCACTACTCCATCGAACCGGGCGACACCGTGGTCACCAGCGGATTCTCCAACATCTTCCCCGCCGACATCCCCGTCGGCATAACCGGAGAGACCGAGATCGTTTACGGCTCGACCAGCCAGACCGAAGTCATCCTGTTCCAGGAGTTCGGTGCGCTGAGATACGTCACGATAGTCAAGAACCCTGAGCGGGACGAGATCTCCGCTCTCGAAAAAAGGGAGGAAGAGAGATGAGAAAGCCCGGATTCCTCCTCATGTACATCCTGCTGCTGACGGCGCAGATCCTTCTTGGGGTATACTGCAACTTCACCAGCCTCTTCACCCTTACCCTGCTGCCGGTGATGGTGCTGTGCATTCCCATCAAGAGAAGCACCATCTTCTGCATGGTGGCAGCCTTCATCACGGGATTCCTTGCCGATTTCATGCAGGACGGCATGCTCGGCATCTCCATACTTGCCCTGGTGCCCATCGGGCTCATGCGCAAGGGAATCATACAGCTGGTGTTCGGCTCAGAAGTGTTCTCACGTGGTGAGGACATCTCATTCCGGCGCCAGGGAATAGGCAAGATGGCCCTCGCCATAGCCATGGTGACGGGCATCTATCTGGCTATCTACATCTTCGTCGACTGCGCCGGCACAATGCCCAGGTCGTTCTGCTTCATGCGCTGGATCATCTCGCTGGCAGGCGACACCATCCTTGGCCTGTTCGCAGCAGACCTTCTCACCAAAGACGAACTGGGACGATGGAGATAAACCGCAGGAACAAGCTTCTCATTGGCCTGGGAGTGGTGGCAGCCATTCTCCTTGGCAAGCTGTTCTATATTCAGGTGATAGACGGTTCCTACAAGCGCAGCTCAGAGAACAACTCGATGGTTTATGACTGGATCTACCCTCCGCGCGGAGTCATCTACGACCGCAACGGCGAGATCCTGGTAGGCAACAAGGTCTGCTATGACATCATGGTCACCCCGAGGGAGGTCCGCGAGTTCGACACCCTGGCACTTGCCAAGTCGCTTGACGTGGAGGTCGACTTCATCAAGGAGAAGATGGACTACTACCGCAAGTACCGCAGCAGGATAGGCTACCAGACCCTCACCTTCATGAAGCAGGTGCCCATGGAGACCTACATGAAGTTTGCCGAAGAGCAGTTCTACTACCCCGGCTTCAAGGCGCTGGTGCGCAGCGTCAGGGAGTATCCCTTCAACGCGGGCGGCAACCTGCTCGGCTACATCTCAGAGGTGAACAAGGACGAGATAGCCAAGGACCCCGAGGTATACAAGCCCGGCGACTACATAGGCAAGACCGGCCTCGAGAAGGCGCGCGAAGCCGACCTGAGGGGCGAGAAGGGCTATCACATCTACCTGCGTGACTCCCGCAACCGCACCCGCTCGGCCTACGAGGACGGTGCATACGACAGGGACGCCGTTCCCGGCCACGACATCATCACCACCATCGACGCCAACCTGCAGCAGTACGGCCAGAGGCTCATGAACGGCAAGGTGGGCTCAGTGGTGGCCATAGAACCTTCCTCAGGAGAGATACTCGCGATGGTCAGCAGCCCCGGTATCAACGTGGACGTGCTGCCCGAGTTCAGCAAGCACTACAACCGCCTGATGAAGGACCCCCGCAAGCCCATGTTCAACCGAACCGTGCAGGCTTCCTACCCTCCGGGATCGGTATTCAAGCTCATCAACGGGCTCATCGGCCTCCAGGAAGGCGTGCTGAAGCCCACCGACGCATATCCCTGCAACCACGGCTTCCCCTACGGAAACGGCCGCAACCTCGGATGCCACTGGCACTCCTCGCCCCTGAGGCTCATGGATGCCATCGCCACTTCCTGCAACGGCTACTTCTGCTACGTGTTCCGCAACGTGCTGAACAATCCCAAGTACGAGAGTATTCAGGAAGCCTTCGACAAGTGGCGCGAATACGTGCTGAGCTTCGGCTTCGGCCGCAAGCTGGGCAGCGACTTCCCCTCCGAGCTCGGAGGAAACATTCCCACATCGAAGTTCTACGACAAGGTGTACGGCAAGAAGGGCTGGAAGTTCACCACCATCATCTCCCTTTCCATCGGGCAGGGTGAGATCGGTGCCACGCCCCTCCAGATTGCCAACCTCGCCGCCATCGTGGCCAACAGAGGCAGCTACTTCATCCCTCACCTCGTGAAGGATTCGGAAGGCGTGACCATCGACCCCAAGTACCACGAGCGCCAGTACACCATGGTGGACACCGCATACTTCAACATCGCCGCCAAGGGAATGTACATGGCGGTGAACGGCGGCGGCTCAGCGGGAGGAACAGCCTTCCGTGCCTGCCTGCCCGAGCTCGACGTGTGCGGAAAGACCGGAACGGCGCAGAACCCTCACGGAAAGGACAACTCCGTGTTCATCTGCTTCGCCCCGAAGGACGACCCGAAGATCGCCATCGCGGCATACGTGGAGAACGCCGGATTCGGTGCAACCTGGGCGCTTCCCGTGGCGTCGCTCATGATGGAGAAGTACCTTACCGGAGAGATCAGGGAGAGCCGCAAGGGCATGGAGGACAACGTGCTTAACACAAGATTCTTTGCAGAGACCGAACAATGATAACTGAGAACGGAACAGCAGGCGGCGACACCACCGGCCGCGGACTGTTGCAGACAGTCGACTGGCGTCTGATAGGATGCTGGCTCGCACTCGTGCTCTTCGGCTGGATCAACATCTACGCCGCGGTCCGTTCCGGCGAACCCACCAGCATCTTCGACCTGAACTGCAATGCAGGCAAGCAGGCACTGTGGATAGGCACGTCGATGATTCTGGCCATACTGATCCTGTTCGTGATAAACCCGCACCTATGGGAAGTCATATCCATCCCGTCATACGCGGTGGTGTACGTGCTGCTGGTCGCGGTGATCTTCCTGAGCAAGGACGTTAAAGGCTCGCATTCCTGGTTCGAGCTGGGTCCGGTGAAGTTCCAGCCGGCCGAACTTAGCAAGATAACCACGTCCCTTGTGCTGGCGGCCTTCATGAGCAGGCCGAACTTCAAGATGTCTAACCGCAGGGACTTCCTCATTGCCGCTGCGATAGTCATATTCCCCATGCTCACCATCGTGGCCGAGTCTGAGACAGGCTCCGCCCTGGTGTATGTGGGATTCATCTTCCTCTTCTACCGTGAGGGCTTCAGCGGATGGTTCCTCTTCATGATGGGAATGGCCATCCTGCTGTTCATACTGACGCTGGTCACCAACTGGTGGATCTCGATGATAGTGCTTGGCGTGGTGTGCCTGGCATATTACATCAACGTCCTCAGGCATTCGCGAAAGGCCGCCAGGGTACGCCGGACCTCGCTGCGCAACGTGATCCTGGCGTTCGCTGCCGGTGTAGCCATGATCTTCGCCACCAACTTCCTCTTCAACCATGTGCTCCAGGACCACCAGAGAGCCAGGATCGAGGTTCTCCTCGGCATGAAGGAAGACCCCGCAGGAGTCGGATACAACGTGCGCCAGAGCATGATAGCCATCGGTTCGGGCGGCTTCTTCGGCAAGGGCTACCTCAACGGTACCCAGACCACTTACGGCTTCGTGCCCGAGCAGAGCACCGACTTCATCTTCTGCACCGTGGGCGAGGAGTGGGGCTTCGTGGGCTGCCTCTTCGTTATTCTGGTCTACGCCCTGATGATAGCCTGGATCATCCAGGACGCCGACAGGGCAAGAGAGAGCTTCACGAGGATATACGGATACGGACTGGCATCGTGCCTGTTCATGCACCTGTTCATCAACATCGGCATGACCATTGGCCTCATGCCTGTGATCGGCATTCCTCTGCCGCTGTTCTCGTACGGAGGCTCGTCTCTGTGGGCCTTCACGACCATGCTGTTCATCTTCATAGCCCTGAACAAGCAGGGCAAGAAATACTTCTGATGAAAAAGGCGGTCCTGGCGTTGCTGGCGGCACTCCTGTGCCTTGGCGCCGCGGCACAGACCGGTGCCCGGGAAGGCAGCTTCGACTACGACATGCGTTCGCTGCGGAATGCTCTGGATCCGCAGTTCAGCTATGACTACGGCAACTGGATACAGTACTTCTCAGGAGCTGCAGTGTGGGGACTCAAGGCCTGCGGCGTACCCAGCCGCTACGACTGGGGCCAGATGGCCGTGGCACATGCCGGCGGTGCGGTGGCAAGCCTCATACTCGACCATGGCCCCAAATGGGTGATCGACAGGATGAGACCTGACGGATCCCGCGCGAACTCATTCCCCTCCGGACATACCACAACGGCATTTCTCACCGCCACCTGGCTGCAGAAGGAGTACGGCGACAGCCTGCCCTGGCTATGCGGCATAGGCTATGGCATGGCCACTCTGACGGCTCAGCAAAGGATACTGCGGAACAAGCACTGGACAACCGACACCATGGCCGGCGCAGTGCTGGGCGTGGCGGCGGCCGAGCTGGGATACTGGCTGTCAGACATCATCCTCGGAAGGCACAGCTACAGGTTCTTCGACGAGTTCAGCTACGATACCTCTCTGAAATACTGGGACGTGACCTACTGGTACAGCCGCCGGCTGGCCTTCGACGGCCGGCACGGAGCATCTGCCAGCATGCAGGTACAGGCGCCGCTGGGCGCACACTGGGGCCTGGCAATGCGCGGTGCTGCCAGCAACATAGACGATACCAGGGCGATACTGTCGACCCTGGGCGGCGCATATTACGTCCATCAGGCAGCCCCCAAGGCCGAAATCGGGGCCCATGTGCTCGCCGGTGCGGGATGGTGGAACAACGGGCAGGACTTCAGCGGCGCCGGATCAGATATTGACGGCATGACATATGCCTGGCGCGCCGATGGCTGCGGATTCGACTTCGTGGCCGGCCTCTCCGCCGCCTACGTCCTCACCCAGTCAGCCAAGATACGCGTCATCGCCGAATGGGAGGCCTTCCCCGCCGCCGGCTGGCTCAATTCCATCAACCTCGGCCTCGGCGGGAGCATCTATTTCTAATTTGGCGCCTTTATGTGCGCACTACCCCGGAATATTTGGCATTGCGCACACTTTGTTTATTTTTCCTGAGGCATGTCTGGTGGAGTTTCGGACCACCAGTAAAACTATGTGTTTGAAGATATAAAGATGTACCTTTGTGAACACCAATCACAAAGAGTATATGACTACAGAACAACAGTTATTATTGGCATTGGTCAAGATGATGTTCCCGAGAGAGTTGTTGGATTATTTTGAGGTTGTGGGATTTGAAGTTCAGGAGGAGAACATCAACGTGCAATTGAATGAAAGGGACCGGATATTGAAGCCCCAATCTGGGCACACATATGTGAAGAACGGCTTTCTGCCGGAATGCAAGATTACAGACTTCCCTCTGCGTGACAGGAAGATGACGC
>JAKSKK010000030.1 GCA_024401745.1 Bacteroidales bacterium | reverse complement strand
CAATTTGATATGGAAGATTACCTCATTAGGGAGATTGACCGAATTAGCGAGCTTCTGGTTCAGATTGCCCGCCGTCTTGGCCTGCTTGGAGGGCAAAAGGATGTTATTCCTATTGAGGATGTTAAATCTGAAATCACCTCTTCCGGGTTAGAAGTGGACATCGATCAGGTACTTCAAAAAGACTATCCTGTAATGTGGCTTGTGGAGCAAGAGCATTTCTCCGAGAAAGCTTTAGAAACCTTTACTGACATATTGCTGCATTCGAATATTCAAGAAGAAACGAAGCAGGCTTTCCTTCATGATGCGACAATATATTTGGATGGCAAAGGTTACTTCTCATTCTTGCTTCATTCATATATGGATTAGTTAAAAATCAACTCATTTCTCTTAAAGAAAAAGCAATTCAGAACGATGCGTCCAAAGATGTTTATCCTCATTCTGGTGATCTCGTTTGTTTCCCTTCTGATGATAGGTTGCAACGGGTCTGTTACCCCACAAAGATATGTCCATAAGGCGCTTGCCATTATGGATAAAACTGCTTTGTTTGCGGAAGGGCCCTTATGGGACGAGGCGAAGAAACGGGCGCTTTCATCCGCCCCTGAAATGATGGACGAAGCATATGAAATCGTTCGTGAGGCGCTTGAGACGGCAGGAGGGAAGCATTCTTTTCTTATGGAGAGTTCTATAGTACAGTATAACGATACGATCCAGTGGAAGATGCCCGCTATAGAAATGACCGATGACAGCATCCTTGTCATTACCGTTCTCGAGTTTTCTGGAAACGAAACCCAGGCAAAGCAATACGCGCAAACGCTTCAAGACGGCATATCATCGGATGCCCGTAATGTCATCCTTGATTTGAGAGGCAATACAGGAGGTAATATGTATCCTATGATTGCTGGAGTGAATGCACTTCTTCCAGAAGGAATCATTCTGAAGTTCAAGAAACGGAACGGGCGCGAGTCAAATTTGACTGCCGACTATGTCGCAAAAGAGCAAGGGGTTGAGAGGAAGGCTACGATTTCCCCGCAGATTGCGATATTGACGGATGGTGATACCGCAAGTTCTGGTGAAGCTCTCTTGATTTGCTTTCGTGGACTAAGCAATGTCAGGACATTCGGCTCACCTACAGCCGGTTATGCCTCCGCTAACCGGACCTTCGATATGGGAGATGGTTCCAAGTTGGTGATTACGTCAAGTTGTGATGTCGCCCGGACAGGGGAAGTGTTCTGTGATGACCCTATCGTTCCTGATATTCTAACTAATGAGCCGATGGATGCTGCACTCGAGTGGCTCCGTATATCACATAAATAAATTCCCATTTATCTGAGCTTTCATCACCGATAGTATCTATCTGGCACAAGACTTAGACATAAACAATCTCGAACCCTCCATCTTTTATCTATTGAAGTCCTTCCTTTTGGTAAACCCAATAGACAGGACTAATTTTGTGGTCCTAATTGAAAATCAATGGATATGGAAAAAATAGATTCAACGAAGGCCTACAAAGCCCCTCGAGCTGAAGTCGTCTAAGGCATCTGTGATCAGATGATTCTTGGTAACTGGCTGTTGAACTTGTGCAAAGGTGCTAAAAGAAAATCTTATACGTCTCTATGGCGTTGTGCCCTATGTGGAGATTGAGGACATTTCCCTTGAGGTCCATGTCGCTCTCGTACTCCTCCACAAGGTTGCATTTCTCGACCTTGGTCGCAGTGAAGGGGAGTGTGACGCGTACTTCCTTGTCGGTGCCTTCCATCTCTACGAGCCTCAGTATCACAGCGTTGCCGCAGCCGTCAGCCTTCTTGAAGGCGGGTACCCATACCAGGGGGTCTGATACCTTGAGGAAGCTCTCGCTGTCGCCGTTGTAGCCACCCTTGCCGTCCTTGAGCATCACGTGCAGGGGATGGTTCTCCTCCACTGCCATGGCATATCCGTTCTGCCAGCCTTCAGGGTGCGTTGTCAATGAGAAATGGAAGTCGTGCGTGCCCGTCTGGTGGTACCAGTTGCCCTCGCCGTGGCAGCTCTTGTGGCTGGAGAGGAGTATTCCCTGAAGCACCGGATAGTCGGCCACTTCGTGTGCAGGATCCTCCCAGTCGCACACTGCCACGCATGATGACAGGGTGCAGCCGAAGCCGTTCCCGTTGGCGGAGATGAAGTTCAGCACCTCCCTGGGATGGGTGTCGGACGGATGGAAGCGGTAGCTGCCCTGGCCTGTATATCCGCCGGGACGCATGTCGAGCTCGTCCTTGTTCACATGGGAGACGGCCATGGGGACTTCGTAGCAGATGTCGCTCTGGTCGGTCTTCATGTCGAGAGGGAACAGTATCCTGTACTGCCTGCTGTGCTCGCCGGTGAAGTTCTCCATCCTGACGTCGAAGTCTATCTTCTTCTGCCTGTGATAGACAGTGATGCTCTGTATGATCTTTGCGAAGGGGTCGTCGATGACTTTCTCGTACGTCACTGAGAAGCCGCTGCTGCGGACCACCTTCCATTCCGATGCCGGAGCCCTCTCTATGCCGTTGTACGGCGTTTCTATGTCGGTGACGCGCAGGAATTCACCGGCTCCGTTACCGTGGTACTCGGCGTTCAGGATGTCGCCCAGGGCGTATTTTTCGTTCTGTACCAGGTCCTTCCCCAGCTGCTTGTCGTACAGCCTGACTATTCCGCCGACACCGAATGCTATGTCGTAGTATGCATTGGAGCACCAGTCGTCGCCAAGACGTATATCACCCTCTGTGAACTCCGGCTTTCCGGAAAGTATCCTGAACCTTGCATATCCGAATGCAGGCACGTCTGCCATGAAACGTACGAAGGTCGAGTCGTTCCTTGTGACGATCTCGGAAGGCACCACTGCGTCCGAGGGGCCCTTGACGATGCGCGAGCCCTTGCCCTGCACGAAGACTTCCACCAATGACTTCCTGTCCCACGAGAGGTCGTTGAAGACGACCACGTCGCCCTTGCGGCCTTCCACAGTGCGCGTTATCTTTCCCAGTTCGTCCGCGAGGACGCCAAGGCCTATGGCCTTTCCCATCGCCAGGGAATCTGCGAAGATGGCGTCGGTGATCTCGCCGTTCTTCCCGCCGAGGCCATGGTCAGGGTAGATTGATGCCATCCAGCCGCGGTCAAGCCTTGTGCGTGGATATTCAGTGCGCGCGCCGCAGCTAAGGTAATTGGCGGTTGCGAAGAACTCCGCTGCAGGCAGAAGCACGGCTGCCTTGCGCTTGTCGAGGGTCTGCTCGTAATGCGCCGGACCATGGATATACAGCCAGAGGTCCGGGCGCTCGCCGTAGATGTCGGGCACGTCAGATTCGGGCAGGACGACCTTGCTGAGGTATTCGTCTGTAGTCGAGTACTTTATGCGGGGGAGAGGAATCTCCGATTTCTCGGCTATGTCGTTCCACGCATTGACGAGTTCGGTGTACGAGTCGGGCTTTGCTGCGTCATTGCTCATGAGCACGCCGTAGCAGGGTGCAAGATGGCGCTCGGCATAGTAATCCTGCCAGAGGGCGAGCCTCGCGTGCACCTTCTGGAATGCGTTCATGGGACCCTGGTCAAGGAAATGCCAAATGAATTTCTCCCAGCCGTAGTGCCCAAGGGAGTAGGTGAGTATGCTGGTGCCGTCGGGGGCGGTCCAGTCATACAGGCCCTCGGCCATGCGGGAGATGAAGAGGTTCCTTATGCCGCTCTTTGCCAGTATCTGGGGCATCTGCAGGGTTCTGCCGGGCACGTCCATGTTGGAGGCTGTGAAGTCGTCGCAGCCGGGGAGGTTCTCCTTTATCCATTTCCTGCCGTAATAGGCCTGCCTTACCAGCTGCTCGCCCGATGAGAGGCCCTCGTAGGGCTGGTTGTAGGTGGCGCCCCAGAGGCAGCGGCCTTCCTTGTAACGCTGGATGACCTCGTCCCTGCGCTCGGGGAATTCCTCGAGGAACTCCATCAGGTTGAGGGTCTGCTCCATCTCGAAGGTGAAGTCAGGGTCCTCCTTCATCATCTCGAGTGCCGGGATGATGATGTTCTCGATCCTGTCGTTCCTGCAGTAGTCCGGGGTGTCCATCCAAGCTATGTCCTGGTGCGATGCCTGCATGAGGTGTATCTCTCCGTTCTGGAAGTAGCCCCAGTCGCCGGCAATGGGTGCCGGAATGCTGCGGGAGCAGGTCGCATTACCATTCACGCGGCACTCCATGATGCTCCTGCCTCCTACCATGGGCAGCCAGACGGTCACGCTGTCGGCCCTGCCGGTGCGTCCGCAGTCCAACAGTTCTCCGTCGAGCGTAAGAGTGCAGCCTTGGCCGGAAGACAGAACGACGCTCGAGAGTATCTTCAGATGCCCGTCCTGCTGCTCGTATCTGAGCGGTGACACAGGCTCTACTTTGACTATGGACTGAGGTGTCTGGTTGAGGCCGGCTATGGCCGTGAGTACAAGGAATATGTTTGGAAGTGTCATGTTTATGAGATGTTTCTATGTAATGCAAATATAATCATAATGGGTGGATAAGAGCACTTTCCCGACAACTTGGATTCTGCATTTGGTTGCCGTTTTTCTTTATACTTTCTGATGAATTTTCCAGAAAATAGGCGAAAAGATATATAAGAGCAAACCAGAACCCACCATGTTTTGTATCAATCCGTTTGCCAATTCAGACGGATTAATATAACTTTGCTTCAGCAAACTTCAACCTGACAATTTACACATTATCGATATGGATATTATGGTTTACAGAGCCCCTCAAGCCGAGGTGGTGGAGATTAACGTGCAGAGTCTCCTCTGTTTGAGTGACCCATCGGTGAATGGATGGCAGAATGGCTCGGACTCAGAAGGAGAAATGGAGTAACGGCTATGGGAAAAGTATTGAGAACACTCATCCTCGCCATGGCAGCGACGCTTGCCGTGGCCTCATGCACAGAGAAGGAGCCTGAGGGCAGCACTCAGAGCAAGGTCTATCTGAAGATCAACTCCGTATCCACCTCGGATATGACAAAGTCGGTTGTTGACGGAACATCATTCCCCGCAGACGAGGATGCATCTATTGGCCTCTTCATAGGCGACGCCACAAACGCCGCAATCACCAAGCCTGCCGGCTCGGGAAAATGGTCCGACTCTGATATCATTCTGTCTTCAGAAGAGAACACTCTTTACGGTTACTATCCGTATGTCTCCGACCTGAGCGACATAAGAAGTATTCCTGTCCGTTCATCCGTTGACGGGGAAGACTGGATGTGGGCAACACCAGTGGATGGCGTAAGCTCCTCCAATCCGGAAGTGAAGCTAACAATGAACCATGCTCTGGCTCTGGTGGAAGTGACCTTCAACATCGTGGGCTATGCCGAAGGAGCAGAAATCACGGCACTTACCCTCTCTGCGGCGTCTTTCACACAGAACGGAACGCTCGACGCCACAAACGGCACAGTCACGCATGGCACTGCCGCAGCTGACGGCGTCCAGCTATTGGAACCAGACCAAAAGCTTACACTCAAGGGTGGAACGATAGTCGCCAAATGTATACTTGTCCCTTCAGGACTTGACGGACGTCAGGACATGAGCATATCTTGCACTCTTGATGGCAAGAACCTCAAGGCCTCCCTCTCAGGCAAAAGAGGCATACTTGTGAAGAGCGGAGCCAAATCCACCGTCACCCTTAATGTCAAGGGTGCTGGCTATGGCGGCACGCAGACGACCATAGAGGTGGTCTCAGTCGGAATTTCGGATTGGAACAGCACCATCAGCGGAACTGCGGCCACTGTTGACGGCCATAACGTGACCGTGAGCAGCGAAGCAGTCCCCGTCACTCTCTCGCTGGAAGGCGCGTCAAGCCTAAGCGGCGAGGATGATGAAACAGTATCCGAGGTGCTCGCCATCAGGTACGACAAGTCCGTCCTTGCGAACGGCAAGTACGGCGTAAGTGCCACCTGCGAGCCTGCCGACGCCTGCACCATCAGCCACGACTCCGATGGCGGCATCATCACTGTGTCCGACGTGACCGACGACATCGTCATCACCATCAGCAAGATTGTGAATTGGTACGATGTCATTGTCGCTACCGAGGGCAACGGCACTGCATACATTGGCACAGAAGGCACGACAGCCACGAAGTGCAATGTCGGCAGCAGCGTCATACTCAACGCCACCCCATCGGCGAATGAAAGCTTCCTCGGCTGGCAGGACGCAGACGGCAACTCCCTCGGCTCCGACAACCCTCTGACCTATGAACCGTCAGGTGACATCACCATAATGGCTATATTCTCTACCCGTATCCTCAGCGGAGAGTTCTCAGTGGCGGCCGGCAGGAAGGCCCGCTTCTCAGGCGGCAACCTGTGGTATGACGGCAGCAAGTTCCTCTTTGAGGACAGACAGTACGAGTCATCTCCCTCTACCGACAGCAGGGACGATAGCCATATCTCCCACTTCATGTGGTGTGGCACCGCTGCTGATGCCGTCGCCCTTCAGTACAGCAATGCCGCCGCCACAAGCTTCTTTGCCGCGAGCGGATTTACCGTCTACGGAAACAGCAACTGGTACACACCGAACCACAGTGAAATTCAGTACCTGCTGTATGGCCGCAGCGCAGACACTGTGTGTGGAGTAAGCAATGCCAGATGGTTCAAGGGCCGGATCAACACCGAGGGCGGCACCTACATCAACGGACTCTTCCTCATTCCCGACATCTTCACCTGGCCCGAGACAGTTGCCGCTATTCCCGGTGAAAGCATCAACTCAAAGAGCGCAGGTTATTCTGCTGCCACATTCAGCAATGCTGAGTTCAAGATCCTTGAGAAAGCCGGAATCGTCTTCCTCCCGGCAGCGGGCAGCCGCGACGGTTCGGCAGGCAGCAGCTCCGTTTCGGCAGTCAATACGGAAGGATTCTACTGGACATCCGCCAGCAGGGACATGGGCGGCGAGACAGTTGCCGAGGAGATGCATTTCACCGGCACCAAGTTCTATCCTGATAAATCAGGCATAACAGTGGATTACCCTTGCATGGCCCACTCCGTGCGACTGTTGATGGACGTGACGGAATAAAAATTATATATACGATACAGGATTATGAAAATACAACACATATACTCAGCATTGATCCTCACGGCAATCCTCGCGGCAGGATGCGCCAAGGAGATCGAAAACACGCTTGATGAGCGCAACAGCACGGCCATCGAGCTCTCGTCGGTCTGCACCGGTCCTATGACAAAGGCTGTCATCACAGGTGCAACATTCACATCGGAAGAAGCGAATGCGGGCATCGGTCTGTTCCTCCTTGACGGGAACGGCGACACCTATGCAAATAACGGCGGCAACGTCAAGTATGCATTCAGCAGCACCGAGGCAAAGTGGACGGCTACAGACCCTTTGAGCGTCGGCGGAACAGCAGGGAAGCTTTACGGCTATTACCCGTTCAACAGCTCCGTCAAGGACATCGCATCCGTCCCCGTCGAGTCTTCTGTCAACGGCACAGACTATCTTTATGCATCGCCAGTGGAGGTCACATCATCCAATGCCAAGGATGTCAGCCTCACGCTGAACCATGCTCTCGCGAGAGTGAGCCTGTCGTTCAAGCTTGACGAATCGTATGCCGGCAACGGCTCTCTCAGCGGGGTAAGCCTCTCCGGTGACTGCGTGGCTGCGAAGGGTACCATGAATGCAATCGACGGCGGCATTGACGCCACTGCATCCAAGTTCACAGCCTCAGGTCTTGACCAGACAATATCAAAGACCGCATCTACCCCCGTCGAGTGCCTTGTGGTGCCCGTCAGCGTAACGGGAACTCCTGAACTCAAGGTCGCCTGCACCATCGACGGCAAAGCTTACGCCACCACCTTCACTGGCGACATCGCGGCCCTTGCACAGGGCAAGCAGACCACTATCAACCTCACGGTAAGGAACACAAGCATCGTGGTTGATGCTACATCAGTCCATGTGTGGGACGAAAACGGCGACCAGAATGATACTGTCGGTGGTCAGTATACTGTGACGATAGTATATTCGTCAGATGCAGGAATCAAAGATGATGTTTGGATACAGAATGTCATAGTCGGCGAAGACTCTGCTGTCGTAACGGCTCGTTCCATCTCAGGCAGGCGTCTCAAATGCACCATGGCAGACGGTGAGCTTTGCACCAGCCAGAGCAAGACAAAAGATATGATCTATGCTTTCACTATTTCCAATATTACAGAAAACACCACGGCGATTATCGGATATGCAAATTCCGTGAGCATAGCTGTATCGCCGGCGAATGCTGGAACCGTCAAGGTAGAAGGGGAAGCCTTTGAAGGAGAGACGGTCAAACTTAAGGCGACATCGAAAGAAGGATATGTCTTTGTCAATTGGCAGGACCAGAACGGGAGCATCCTTTGTGAGAGCACCGAATATAGTCCCCGCCTTTCTTCTAAAGTGAAAATTACAGCCATTTTCCAAAATCTTTACAGCCTTAAAGTATTTGTTCATCCGTCCTTTGCCGGAAGTGTCTCGACATTCGACAAGTGGTACGACAAAGGCACAGAAATCTCGGTTACAACCACGCCATGCGGGGACTCGGTTTTCAAAGGATGGACGGATAAAGACGGGAATAACCTTACTGACAATAATACATACACATACACCTTTACAATAGAATCGGATACTATACTTATTGCCGACTATTCTGTTGAATACGACACGAATGCTCTTCCCGGCATTTTCTCTGTCGCAGCGGACAATGGCTACGGCAAGTCGAAAAAGGTGCGTTTCTCGAAGGGAAACCTTTGGCACGGAATAGCAGGTAACAATATACGTGTACCTACTTTCAATTTCGAGGACAAGCAGGATGACTGCCCAGACTCTCATAATCCCGTTCACATTGGCCATTTCTTCTGGTGTCAGGACGAATCAATAGCGATAGCTTGGCATGTTGATGAAGATTTTATAAACGATGGAAGCGAAGACGATATATTCTTCACCAATGCGACAGCAGAAACTGCTAAATCTGACTTCACAGTAAACGGAGTGACCGGCCGGTACCGTACACTCTCCTCAAGGGAGTGGCAGTACCTCTTCGATGCCCCTGGTCGTATGGTCAACGGCAAACCTTGCTACACTCTTACCGCAGGAGGCATTACTATTGATGGCCGAACATGCCATGGAGTATTCCTGTATCCTGATGAATACAACGGAGAAGTTGTATCAAACAACTCTATGACTTGGGCTCAGATTAACGCCGCCGGAATAGTATTCCTTCCTGCTGCTGGCTATAATGATGGCCACCAACTAGAATATAGCGAGATATTCGCAGCAGGTGGATATGGCATATACTGGTCCTCGAATCCTTATGATTTCGACAGAGCGTATAATCTGTTGATTATAGAATCGGATGGTCTCAAATTGGACAGCCACAGCCCTCGTGATATCGCCAATTCTGTCCGACTCGTCACAGATGTCGAATAGCAGCCCTTTATAGATCAAGCAGCCGTATATCGTCAAAGGTATACGGCTGTTTTGTTATCTGAAACTTGGTGGATTTGTCGCACAATAACAGTCTAACTTCTGAACGTCTGTCATTCGCTTGTGTGCAATCCTGCTGTCCGGGACGCCGCGGCTGATGTCACTGATGATGTCAGTTCTTTTCAATGGCAATCTACATCTGCCGGAGCTTGAGGGCATGAACTCGCGATGATTGCTAATTTGACGGGAAATAAGTACCTTCGTAATATGATTCAGTCAAGGGCATATCATCAGGCAAGGTTCGACGTGGCCGTCGCAGAGGGCGCGGACAGCGTCGTCTATGTGCTTGTGCCCGACGGAGTGCTCCCTGACATGGTCAAGTGGGCTGAGAAGACTGCCGGTCGCATGGCCTGCAGCGTCGTGGTCGTCAGCGGCATGGACTGGAATAAGGACATGACCCCGTGGAAGGCCGACGGCGTGATGAAGAAGGAGAAGGAGTTCGAGGGCGGGGCCCAGATGTACCTCAAGGAACTGGTCAGTGACTACATCCCGTATATCGAGCAGATGTACAAGCTGAAGGCCGTGTCGCGATACCTGCTGGGCATCTCCCTTTCAGGCCTTTTTGCAATGTGGACTCTCGGGCGGACGGGCATCTTCAGCGGCATCGGTTCCGTTTCAGGTTCCCTGTGGTACGACGGCTTCACCGACTGGCTTGCCAAGGTCTCCGAGTTCCCGACTGCCAGGGTGTACGTGTCGCTTGGCGTTAAGGAGAAGAACACTCCTGACAGGCGCATGGCCACCGTCGAGGACCGCACCCGCGAGGCCGTCTCCCTGCTTGAGAGGAAGGGCGTGGACGTCACGTTCGAGATGGTTCCCGGCACGCATTTCTCGCCCATCATGCCCAAGCTTGATAAGGCCATGGATGCGCTTGCCCGCTGATTTTCAGGCGTCAGCCAATTTGTGATATATATTTATGAAGACAATACCTTTCAGCGACATAGAAGGCGTCAGAGTGGGCAATGCCCAGGACTCTGCGGCCATGACAGGTGTGACCGTTTTCCTTTTCCCAGAACCCGCCCCGGCGGCAGTGACTGTCCTGGGGGGCGGCCCCGCCTCCAGGGAGACGGCCCTGCTGGATCCTGAACGCAATGTCCAGCCTCTCGATGCTCTCGTGCTGGCCGGTGGCTCCACCTTCGGGCTCGAGGCCTCGCACGGAGTCCTGGACTGTCTTGAGCGCAGGGGCATAGGCTTTTACACAGGCGACACCCATGTGCCCATAGTCTGCCAGAGCGACATCTACGACCTCTCGTACGGCGCGTGCGACGTCCGTCCCGACAAGGCCATGGGCTTTGCGGCGTGCGAGGATGCGCTGGCCGGAGGAAAGGCCGAGAGCGGCAACGTAGGTGCAGGCACCGGCGCGACCGTCGGCAAGCCCAAGGGACTCCCGCAGGCCCAGAAGAGCGGCATCGGATATGCCGCCGCACAGCTGGGCGCGCTGCAGGTGGGAGTGGCGGCCGTGGTGAACGCCTACGGCGACATATTCCATGAGGGGATGAAGGTGGCTGGCATGATGACGGTCGATCGCGGAGGCTTTGCCGACTCCACCGAGGTGCTGCTTGAGATGCAGCCGTCGAACCTGTTCACAGGCAATACCACTCTAGTTGCGGTATTCACCAATGCGAAGCTCACGCCCTCTGCCCTGAAGAAGGTCAGCGGCATGGCGTCCGCCGGCATGGCAAGAGCCATACGTCCCGTGTTCACCATGGCTGACGGCGACACCGTCTATGCGCTGTCAGTAGGCTCGGAGAAGGTGGATGCTGACGTGAACGTCGTGGGCACAATGGCTGCCGGGCTCGTCGAGGAGGCCATCTTCGACGCAGTGGAGAGCAGCCGTATTCCAGAAGAAGAATACCTTGATACGATACAACATGGAAAACAAGCGTGAAGTTTGGGTTGACTGGCTGCGGGTTGTAGCCTGCTTCCTGGTCCTCGTGGTGCACAGCACCGAACCTTTCTATCTGGGAGGTGATGGCTCTCAGGTCCTGACGGCCGCCGATGCCTGGTGGGTGGCGTTCTTTGACACCCTGGCCAGGGCATGCGTGCCCCTGTTCGTGATAGCCTCCAGCTATCTGCTCTTCCCGCTGAAATACAGCGCCGGGGAGTTCGTGCGCAGGAGGGCGGGGCGCATCCTCGTGCCGTTCGTGATATGGACCTGCGTGTATGCGCTGGTCTGGGGCGAACCCGTGCAGAACTTCAAGGACCTGCTGCTGAACTTCAACTACAGCGCTGGCCATCTCTGGTTCGTGTACATGCTCATAGGCCTCTACATCATAATGCCGATGCTCTCTCCGTGGGCCGAGAAGGTCAGCCGCAGGGAACTCGGAGTGTACCTCGGTCTCTGCTTCCTGACTACCTTCATCCCCTTCATCAGGGAGGCGTGCATAGGCGATGGTGCAACGGTGATATACGGCGCCGGCGGTCTTCCCATGCAGGCTCCGTTCCCTCTCTGGGGCGAGGCCAGCTGGAACGGCTACGGCACCTTCTACTATGTGAGCGGATTCATAGGTTATCTGCTGCTGGGGCTATACCTCCGCAGGTTCGTGGGAGAGCTTGACTGGAAGAGGACGCTCGCCGTCAGCATCCCTTGCCTGCTCGCAGGCTTTGCGATCTGCTTCTTCGGCTTCCACGGCAGGGTCATGGCCTCATCCGGAGGCGTGTTCCCGTACAATGCCGGTCTGGAGGTTGCCGTGGGTTGGGAGACCCCTCTCTTCAACGATACCGTGGGTGTGGCGCTGATGTCGGTGGCGTGCGTGCTGCTGCTTCGCAAGGCGAACTCCGACGGTGGCTTCTTCCGCAAGGTAGTCCTGCCTGTGTCCAAGGCCAGCTACGGAATGTACCTGTGCCACATGCTCGTCCTGGCTGCCTTCTCGGGCCTGTTCAGGGGTGCTCTCGGCACCGGCGCTGACGGATGCCTTGGCGTGATGACCACGCCGGTCGAGATAGTACTGACTGCTGTCTGCTCATACGTATGCGTCGCCGTGGCCTGTGTGCTCGTGCAGCGCATACCAAGGCTTGGCAAATGGGTAATCGGATAGGACATGGCAGGCAAGCAGGAAATACGTGCAGCGGTGCGTGCCGCCAGAAAGGCTCTTCCGGAGCCTGAACGGCAGGCGATGTCGTCTGACATCATCGGCAGGATACGCGCCATGGACGAGTTCCGAAGGGCCTCCACTGTACTCGCGTACTGGCCCCTGCCGGGCGAGGTTGACCTGCGGCCGCTTGTGACGGAGGGTGGCCATCGTTTCGTCCTTCCTGTGGTCTGCGGCGATGACCTCGTGCTGAAGGAGTATGACCCTGAGCAGATGGTGGAAGGAGCCTTCGGCATCATGGAACCGGGCCTTGGTGCCAGGAACGTCCTGCCGGAGGAGATCGACCTCGCGCTCATCCCCGGAGTGGCCTTCGACCGCTCCTGCATGCGCCTTGGACGGGGCAGAGGATACTATGACAGGCTGCTTGGATCACTGCGCTGCCACAAGGCAGGAGTGGCGTTTCCCTTCCAGATCTACGACAGCGTTCCCGCCGATCCGTGGGACGTTCCGATGGACTCGGTGATAATTCCCTGACATACACTCTTGACAAGTGGATAATTTATTATATCTTTGCGTTAACAACATCGTTAAACGGTATAGTTAATCCAAGGATATGAGAAAAACACTTATCATTCTGGCCCTCTTCCTGGCGCCCCAGTTCGCATCAGCGCAGGAAGGCAGTGGGCCAATGTCGCTGAAGCAATGTCTTGACTACTCGCTGGAGAACAATGTCGCACTGCAGAAGGACCGCATCGGAGTCGAGATCGCCAATCAGTCAAGGCGGGAGATAATCGGTTCCCTGCTTCCTCAGATAGGCGCATCCAGCCAGTTCACCTACAACATCCAGAAGACCTGCTTCGCCATGCCCAACTTCGTGAACGACATGATGCCTGAGCCCATGCGCGACCCCAATGCTCCCAAGTACATGACCGTCACCATGGGAATGGACCTGAGCGCCAACTGGGGCGTGGCCCTTACCCAGCAGGTCATAAACTTCTCGCTGTACAGTGCCGTAGGCATAGCGAATGCGGCTGAGGAGATGGCCAGGATGGGGGAGAAGGCCGATGTTGACGACGTCATCTCCAAGACGGCCACACTCTTCTATAACGCACAGATCCTCGAGTACTCGCTCGGCCTGTTCGA
This sequence comes from Bacteroidales bacterium, assembly GCA_024401745.1. Taxonomy (GTDB): domain Bacteria; phylum Bacteroidota; class Bacteroidia; order Bacteroidales; family UBA932; genus Cryptobacteroides. Next base: position 10,415 of record JAKSKK010000030.1, on the reverse strand, counting down.
CGAGAGCCTTGCCGTGATGGAAAGGACCTCTAAGCTCATGGAGGCCAACCGCGAGCTGGGAATCGTGAGGAATGTGGACGCCGACAGGATCGCAGTCACCAGAACCAACCTCGAGACCGAGAAGCAGTCTCTCGTCCAGGCCCTGGAGGTGCAGAAGAACCTCCTCAAGCTCGAGATGGGCTTCCCGATGGACCAGGAGATAGCCATCGAGCCCGTGGACATCGACCGCATCGAGTCCATGATCTTCCTGGAGAGCATGCCCCGGTTCAATGTAGAGGAGCAGCTTCCCTTCAAGATGCTGCAGCAGCAGAAGGAGATGCTCGGGCTCCAGAAGAGGGCGGCAGTCTCGGAAGTCCTGCCCGTGCTGGTGTTCAACGCAAACTACTCCATGAACTACATGGGAGACCATTTCTACGGTGAGACCTACCATCATTTCCCCGTGTCCATGCTCTCGCTCAGTCTCAAGGTCCCCATCTTCACAGGCATGTCAAAGACAGCCAAGATCAAGAAGGCCGGCCTCGAGCTGCAGAAGGCCGAGCATGACGAGCGCATGCTCGTGCAGTCCCTCACCATGGGCTACAACAACGCCAGGATGCAGATGGACCAGAGCCGCAGCACGATATGCTCGCAGAAGCGTAACAAGGACCTTGCACAGGACGTGCTGAGGGTGACAGAGACCAACTACAACGAGGGCCTCGCCAACCTCTCCGACGTGCTCAACGCGTCGTCGTCGCTCATACAGGCGCAGATGAACTACATCAATGCCCTGAGCAGCAGCGTCAAGTCCTACATCGACCTCAAGAAGGCCGACGGATCAATCAGTGAAATAAACAGATAGAAGCAATATGAAAAAGATCATCGGAATTATCATCGCGGCGCTTGTCGTTGGCGGAATGGTGCTCCTGCTCGTAGGAAACAGGAAGAAGGCACAGGAACAGACCTCATCCGTGGCTGCTGCCGGCAGCACGGAGGTGGTGACAACCTACAGGGTGTCGAGGGAGCTGTGCGACCGCAGCTTCAGCTCGAACGGAGTCGCTGCGGCAAACAGTGAACTCAACTTCGTCTCGGAGGTCAGCGGCCGCGTCGTGGCAATCTACGTCGACAAGGGCAGCCGCGTGGCCAAGGGCACACCCGTGCTCAAGATAGACTCTGAGCTCCTGGAAGCCGACTACAAGGCAACCCTGGCATCCTACGAGTCGCTCAAGAAGGATGAGGAACGCTTCACGCGCTCTTACGAGGCCGGCGGCGTCACGAGCCAGCAGCTCGACAACATACGCACCCAGCTCGTGGCAGCCGAGAGCCGTCTCACCGTCAGCAAGTGGAAGCTCGACAACGCAGTGGTCAAGGCCCCCATCGCCGGTACGATCAACAACCGTCTGGTCGAGGTGGGCGCTCTCATCGCACCCAACGTGCCTCTGTTCGAGATCGTGGACGGCAGCAGGATCAAGGTCATCTGCAACGTGCCCGAGTCGAAGGTAAGGCTCATCACCAACGGCCAGAAGGTCGTCGCGACCTCAGGTGATGCCGCAGGCAAGGTGTTCACCGGAACAGTGAAGAGCATAGGCGTCAAGACCGACCGTGGCCTCAACTATCCCGTGGAGGTCCAGCTTGACAGGAATCCCGACCTGCACGTGGGCATGTACCTCAAGGTCAACTTCGAGACCACCCAGGAGCAGACAGGCATCCTCATTCCCCGAAAGGCCGTCGTGGGCAGCGTGCTTGCCGCCAATGTGTATGTGGCCAAGGATGGCAAGGCACAGCGCCGCGAGGTCACCCTCGGCGAGATGTACGGCGACAAGATAGAGATCGTGAGCGGTCTTGAGGACGGCGACGAGATCATACTCGCCGGACTCATGAACATATCGGACGGAACCTCAATCAACGTAGTAAAAGCAGAATAAGATGAAGATTTCAGATTTGTCTATCAGAAGGCCGATCTATGTGATCGTGCTGTTTCTGGTGATCGGCATACTGGGCTTCCTTGGATTCTCATCGATGAAGGCCGAGCTGATGCCGAAGTTCACTCCGCCATCACTGAACGTCCAGGTCATCTATCCCGGTGCGTCACCTACCGAGGTCGAGAGCTCGCTCACAGTCAAGCTGGAGGACGTGCTGTCGTCGATGGCGGGAGTGGAGTCCATGCGCTCGTACTCGTTCGAGGGCATGTCGATGGTGTTCGTTTCCTTCACCTACGGAACCGACATCGAGAAGGCGGTCACAGACGCCCAGAACAAGATAAACTCAAAGAAGGCCGAGCTTCCTGCAGGCATCCTTTCACCTATCGTGAACGAGATCAGCGTGGATGCAAGGTCCATCATGACGCTCGCCGTAAGCTCCAACCTCGATGCCGTCGACTTCAGCGACCTCGTCAGGCGCAACCTCGTCCCCGAGCTGCAGAGCATACCCGGCATGGCCAAGGTCGAGTCGGTAGGCGAGCATCCCCGCGAGATACAGGTTAACATGAACATGGCCGTGATGCGCGAGCTGGGGCTTACCCCGGTGCAGGTCATGGGCGTGCTGAAAGGCTCCAACCTCGATTTCCCTACGGGCAGCCTTCAGGACGGTGTGACCAACACGGCCATACGTCTCTCAGGAAAGCTCGAGAGCGTCGAGGAGATACGCGGGCTCGTGCTGATGACCATGCCCAACGGCACGCAGATAAGGCTTTCTGACGTTGCTGACGTGGTCGAGACCGCATCGGCAGTCAACACCCTTGCGCGCGTGGACGGCGAGGAGGCCGTGCTCATCAACATATTCAAGCAGGAGAACGCCAACGCCATCGACCTGAGCGATGCAGTTCAGGAGACAGTGGCGCGGCTTGAGACCAAATACGCTCAGGATGACCTGAAGATACGCATCGTGTCCGACACCTCCGAGTTCACCCGAGAGTCGATCAAGTCGGTGCTCATCGACCTTCTGCTGGCCATCCTGCTCGTGACGATAGTGATCCTGGTGTTCCTGCACAACTGGCGCAATGCGCTCATAGTCATGCTTGTGGTACCTCTGTCGCTCATCGGCGCGTTCATCGGCATGGACCTCTTCAATTTCACCCTGAACATCATGTCGCTGCTCGGACTCTCGGTTGTGATCGGTGTGCTCGTGGACGATGCCATCGTGGTCATCGAGAACGTATGCCGTCACATGGAGATGGGCAAGACGCCTCTGCAGGCGACGAAGGATGCGATGCAGGAGATAGGCTTCACCGTCATTACCGTGACCATAGTGCTGGTCATCGTGTTCCTGCCCATCGCGCTTACCAACAGCCTCGTCTCCGATATCCTGAGGCAGTTCTGCGGCGTGATCATCTTCGCGATACTCTTCAGCCTCCTGTCAGCCCTCACGCTCGTGCCGCTGCTCACATCGCGCTTCGGTAAGCTCGACGTGCTCGACACGGGCACCGTCTGGGGCAGGGTGATGGCCTGGTTCGAGAGCATCGTCGGCCGCTTCGGCAACTGGGTTGCAGGTGTGCTGCGCAAGGCCCTCGGCCACAAGCGCTGGGTCGGCATCGCGGTCATCGCCATGACCGTCCTCGTATGCTCGTTGTTCCCCATGGGATTCGTGGGCTTCGAGTTCATGCCCAAGGTCGACCAGAGCGAGTTCACCGTCCTGCTCGAGATGCCCAAGGACATCTCCATCGAGAAGTCGTCAACTCAGGTGGCATATGCCGAGGCATGGCTGCTTGACCAGCCCGAGATAACCGAGGTGGTTTCCATGATTGGTCTGACCAGCAGTAACAACGAGAGCAATCAGGGTACCCCTTACCTTGCCGAGCTCAAGTGTAAGATGGTTCCGCCATCAGAGCGCAGCAAGTCAGTGCATCTGTACATATCGGGTCTCCGCAGGGAACTCACCAACTACCTTGTGGACGCCAAGGTGCAGGTATATGCGGCCTCGCTTCACGGCTCAGGCAACAGCGCCGACATCGAGTACGTGCTCTCCGGCCCCAAGGCCGACTCTGTGGCCCTCTTCGGCGAGTATGCGCTTGACGTGATGCGCGGCATCCCCGGAACGCTCCAGCAGCAGCTCTCGACCGGCAGCGGCCGTCCTGAGGTCGAGGTCGTCGTGGACCGCGACAAGATGTCGGCTCTCGGCCTGTCTCTCGACAACGTGGGCCTCACGCTGCAGATGGCATTCCAGGGCAACACCCAGATGAAGTTCGTGCGCGACGACTACGAGTACAACATCAACATAAAGGCTGATAACTTCTACCGCAGCAGCATCGACGATGTGGCCGGCATCACCTTCATCAACCAGCAGGGGAGCCGCGTCACCCTCGACCAGTTCGCTCAGGTGCGCATCGGAACAGGTCCCAACCGTCTCGAGCGCTACAACAGGAACTCCTCAGTCACCATCAGCGCCAACGTGGTCGGCGTCTCCGCCGGCGAGGCCTCAGGTCAGTTCAAGGAGAAGGTTGCCGAGAAGGCTGAGCAGATGGGCGTATCCATCGAGACCGTGGGCGACATGAAGTCGATGATGGACTCCATGAGCGTGTTCGCGATAGCCATGCTCCTCTCCATCATACTCATGTACCTCTCGCTGGTCGTCCTCTACAACAACTGGATCGACCCTCTGGTGGTCATGTTCTCGATACCGTTCTCCATCCTTGGAGCCATCCTCGCACTTGCCCTGTCGGCCACTTCGCTGAACATCTATGCGATGCTCGGACTCGTGATGCTGATCGGTCTGGTTGCGAAGAACGCCATCCTGCTCGTCGACTTTGCGAACGAGAGGCTGAAGGAAGGCATGGCCATGGATGACGCCCTCGTCGAGGCCGTGAAGCTTCGTACAAGGCCTATCCTCATGACCGCGCTGTCGACCATCATAGGCATGGTTCCCGTGGCAGTGGCCTCAGGATCGAGCGCCGAGCTCCGCAACGGCATAGGCTGGGTGATCATCGGCGGCATGGCCCTCTCCACGATGCTGACGCTGATCGTCGTTCCTGTAGTGTACAAGATATTCCACAGGAAGAAGGCGGCGTAAAGAAAATAGTGCTATATTTGTCACATTATGACCAAGGAGGAGGAAATACTCAAGGCAGCCGAGGAAGAGTTCTTCAGGAACGGCTATGACGCCACTTCCACTGCTACCATCGCCAAGCGCGCGGGAGTCACCCACGCGATGGTGAACTATTACTTCAGGACCAAGGAGAAGCTGTTCGTGCAGATTCTCGACAACCACGTCTACGACATGCTGAAGGCCCTCAAGCCCATCATGCAGGTCGATGGCAACGTGGCCAGTGTGGCAGCGGAGGCTGCGGCCGTGATCTTCGACAAGATGAACGAAGACCGCCGTTTCCCGTATCTGCTCAGCGACATCTCCAGGACGCACCCTGATTTCCTCCTCAGATATAGCGACACTTTCGACACGGTGTGCCGCAGCAGCATCGGTATGCACAGCCAGCGCCTCGAGAAGGGGATTGCGGACGGCCTTGTGCAGCCTTGCACGATGCACGACATATACAACACCGTACTGACGCTTGCCACGGCTCCCTTCATGAACATACCGTTGCTGGAGAACGTGGCAGGCCTTTCTGTCGACAGGATAGACACATACCTCCAGGAACGTCGGGCCGAAATGGTGCGCATAATACGCTCTCGCTATTCGACTGACAGATGCTGACGGTACGTAAAAGTGTTCTGGGCGACCTTCCACGGCTGATGGAGATATACAGGCAGGGGCGTGAGATCATGCTCTCCTGCGGCAACCTGCACCAGTGGCTGCCGGGCCATCCCAGCGAGGAGATGATACGCTCGGACATCGGCAGGGGAGAGAGCTACGCCATCCTTGACGGAGATACCGTGGTGGGTGCCTTCGCGCTCATCTTCGGCAGCGACCCCACGTACGGCACCATCTACGGAGGCGAGTGGCTCGACGACAAGCTGCCGTATGCCACCATCCACCGTCTTGCCAGCACAAAGGACTCCAGGGGAGTGGCACAGGCATGCTTCGACTGGGCCTGGCGGCAGACTGACAGCCTGCGCGTCGACACCCATGAGGACAACGTCATCATGCGGCATTGCATCCAGAAGGCGGGGTTCAGCTATTGCGGTGTGATCCACCTGCTCAACGGCGACCCGCGTCTGGCATATCAGAAGATCAAGACAAATTCGAAAAACATGATAAAGTCAGTGGCAGTATACCTGGGCTCCTCAGGGGCTTCAGAGGAATATATGGGTTTTGCTAACAGATTCGGCAAGGAACTGGCCCGCAGGGGCTACAAGGCAGTGTTCGGCGGCGCCGCCGTAGGCACCATGAAGTCATTTGCCGACGGAGTGCTCGAGGCCGGCGGAGAGATTGTGGGCGTCTTCCCGAAGGGATTCAAGGGAAAGAGGGAGGTTGCAGCCAAGGGCATACGTCTCGCCATGCCCGAGCTGACCGAGAACATCGAGGTCAAGGACATGGCCGAGCGCATAGCAGTGATGGGGTCGCTCTCTGACTGCTGTGTGATCCTTCCCGGCGGATACGGGACCATGGAGGAGCTGTTCTTCCATGCCGTAGACAACGAGATAGGCCTGCATGACAAGATATCCTACGTGCTGAACATCAACGGCTATTATGACGGCCTGGAGATGCAGGTAGGCAGGATGAAGCAGGACCGCTTCCTCAACCCTGACAGCAATGTCATCGTCTTCGTCCACTCGATGGACGAGTTCTTCGCCCAGATAGGGTAGGGCCATGACACCTACGGTGGAATACGTCGAATCGAAGATAGGGGAGTTCAATGACCTTGTCTTCGGTTCCTGCCTTCCGCCCATAACCGTCAGGCTCTCGCATGCAAGGTCCTTCCTCGGCAGGGTCCAGTACCGCCGGCAGCTCAGTCTGTTCGGCAGGAGGCCCGCGGGCACGGATTTCGTCATGCGCATAAGCACGGAGTTCGACCTTCCTGAGAATGAGCAGGAGGACGTGATCCTCCATGAGATGATTCACTGCTACATCGCCTTCAAGGGGCTGAAGGACACTTCCACGCATGGGAAGCTGTTCCGTGAATGTATGAGCCGGATCAACACTGAATTCGGGCGGAACATCACCGTGAGCCACAGGATGGCCCCGGGAACTGTCAATCCCAGGATGCATGAAGTGCGGCAGCACTGCATCTGCGTGAGCCAGCTGAAGGACGGCAAGTGGGGCATCACGGTCTGCACCGAGGCAAAGATGCCGGAGATCGACAGGCGGCTGCCCAGATGCTATGCCATAGAGCAGAAGCAGTGGTACCGGAGCCAGGACACTTTCTTCAACCGATACCCGCGTTCCAGGACGCCAAAGATATATAGGATAAGCCGTGAGGACCTGGATCTTCATCTGGCAGACGCACAGGAATTCAGACCATAGATATGAGACTAGTCATCCAGAGAGTCAGGGAAGCGTCGGTTACAATCGACGGTAAGGTTTTCAGCTCCATCGGGGCCGGCCTGTTCATTCTTGTTGGCGTCGAGGACGGCGACACCGAGGACGATGCCGCGTGGCTGGCTTCCAAGGCCGCCGGGATGCGCATCTTCAACGACGATGCCGGGGTCATGAACCGCAGCGTCGTGGATGTCGACGGCGAGCTGCTGGCCGTTTCGCAGTTCACGCTCACGGCATCGACCAGAAAAGGCAACAGGCCATCCTACATACGTGCCGCCGGGCACGAACTGGCGATTCCGCTCTATGAGAAGTTCTGCAGCCTGCTGTCAGATGCATCCGGCCGCCCCGTGCTGACGGGCGTGTTCGGTGCCGACATGCAGTGCGCCCTTGTGAACGACGGTCCGGTGACCATAATCATCGACTCGAGGATCAGGGAATAGCCGCTCCCCGATCAGATATCACAGGGTATCCTGAATCGTGTTCTTAAGACAGGCTGTGATTTTCCTTCCCCGTTCAGCGAGATTGTTCAACTGCTCTGTATAACAGGATGCTGTGGCATCTTCCGCCTTCTTTATCTTTTCATTCAAGTCCCTGAGTTCTCCGATTGTGTCAAATAACTTTTTGCAGTTCTGGAGGAGTGCCGTCCGTAGAATCCGGCTTCTCCTGTTGACGATAAACTTGTATGAAAGGACAATGGCAAACAGAATGAACGCTACAACAAGTACCGGCAGTGTTATTGTTTTCATCCACGACTTTAGTTTATATTTTTCCGCACATTTTTACCCACCTGAACCCTTTGTCTTTTGTGATGACAGCCACGTTTACTGGGCCTCCTACTGATTCTTCAGAAGATGTGTAATGTCTCTGCAGACCGGTGACGGAGATTAGGTTTTCTGCCATGTCGGCCATCTCACTTACGCTGAAGCAGTCGATGGCAGCCAGCATCCCTTCTATGTAATGCTCCTGGATGTAGTCGATTGTATCAGTTCTGAATGTTTTGTTCAAGTCACTGAATGAGACGCTCTCCATCAATTCCTTTATTTCATTCTTGTATCCAGCTTCAAGGATGCTCGTAATCATAAGTTCCCTGACCTTCTCAATATGCTCATCCAGCTTCTCCATTATGTTTGCGTATAGTTCAGGCGCTATGCCCTTCATAAGAGTCACCATCACATCACTCTGGGCGAAAGGCATGACTATGGAACTGGATTCATCTGTGATTTCTTCATAGTCATCGTAGCGGAATCTCACTTTCCCGTCGATGATTCCGGAGAGGGCCACAGCCTGAATGGAAGGGTATATCTCATCCTCCCCGTATCCCGTGAATACGATTTGCGAGTCCATAAGATAACACGACGAGATGATGTATTCGTAGAAGACGCGCTTCCAGCCCTGCATATTCTTTGTGGATACCCCATCTTCGGACATGGTTTCCTTGAGTGACTCAAACTGCTTCTTTGCAATGGCGCAGAACTTCTTGAAACTGATCTCCTTCATGTTCTCAGACCGGCCATCATCCTTGTACATCTTCACGTTCTCCTCCATCACGTCATTCAGATGTTCCTCGAACGTATGCTGGATTATCTTACCCTGCTCTTCGCTGATACGTGAGTCGACAACAGACTTCGTTGTATAATAGAAGCTACCGAGTTCGGCATACAGGTAATTGCTGTACATCTCCTTTGTGTTGAGATGGGAGAAACTCGTTAGGAAGGACAGGAAGTCGGACATGTAGTCCTTGAGGTGGGGAAGGGGCTTCCCATTTCGGTAAGAGCGGTACTGCCCGAAGATGACATCCCAAGGCATCCCCATGAACTCGAGGTTACCGGCCATCATGATTCCCACAGGGATGTCCTCCGAGAGGCTGAATATCTTCCTGGCGTTGTTGTATATCTTGGTCTGGCCGTCCTTCTTCACGGTCATTGCGCTGTCGGCCGCTATCGCCGCCGCACGCTTGTTCAGGATTCCTACTATCGCTGTCATATCACTTTTCTTCCTTTCTGATTATTCCGAGTTTTCCGTAAATCGTGCTCTTAAAAAGAGGCGCGCTGGGTGTCTTACATGCAGGGCAGGGAACAGGCTGGCTGAAGGTCGTGGCATTGTATTCCACGTCCGGAGCCAGGAACACCTTGCCGCACTTGTGGCACCTGAAGAGTTTCATTCCTCGTACCATCCTACTGCTCCTCCCTTATCTTCTCACCGCAGTAGCGGCAGTAGATCCAGTCCTGCATCACCGGCTTGCGGCAGTGAGGACAGATGAGGGAATTCCCTTCGTAGAGGTCCCTTACGGTCTCATACTCCCTGCTCTTCGTCCAGTCGAGGATCTCGTGGACACGGACGGCGGAGAACGGGTGTGACTCGTCCATCACCGCCACCTTCTGAAGGAGGCCGTCCACTTTCCCTGCTGTGAGCAGCTCTTCGTACATCTCGGCCTGCTGGGCGAACTTCTCGATGTCGATATCCTTCGTCAGGGACTTCGGACCACCGGAAAGACGCAGCTGCGTCCTTACCACGGTGTCCGCTCCGCAGACAAGCGCTGCCACGCGGTCGGCGCTGAGCTCGCTCTTGCGGTCCCACCAGCTGATGGCGAGGCGCAGGGGAGTCGCGAGGTCCGACATAAGGCCCGTGACACCGTGGTAGACGAACCTTGCTACAGTGTTGTAGAGGACGTGATGGCAGAGGATATGCCCGCACTCGTGGGCGATGACCGAGTCGATCTCGTCATCCTCCAAGTAATCAAAGAGGGCGCTGGTGAGGGTAATCGACACGTTCGTATCACCGTATGTCCATGCGTTCGGGTAGGGCGACATGCAGAGGTAGACCTGAGGGTAGTCCTTGATACCGAGCTTGTCGCAGATGCGTGTGACACGGTGATAGATGTCCGGGAGCTGCTCGTCGGAGAGCAATACCTGCGAGGCGAGGTTCTCGCCGTTGACGAGGGACTCGTAGCCTACCTCCATGAACTTCTTCACGAGGCGGTCGAAGCCCGGAATGGCCTTCATAGCATTGAGGGCCCTCTCGTCCTCAGGATGGATGAAATAGCTGTAGGGGATCATGGCATCTTATCTTGC